>CALWOP010000027.1 GCA_944383195.1 uncultured Oscillospiraceae bacterium | reverse complement strand
AGGCCGACACAAGAATGAGGTAGCCGCAGAACACACAAGGGATGAGAGTAAGTACCCCCCATCGGGTCCGCATCACCTGGATCAGCATACGGAAAGGCTTGCGCAGAAAGCGCCATTCCAGATAGATGACCGTAAAATAGAATACGCACATCAGCAGAACGTTCACAAATCTGGACAGACCAAGTGCCTCCGTGAACCAGCGGATCATAGAAGCTGAAAGCGCAGATACTAAAATCTGCGTTATGTAGTTAAAAACGGCCTGTGCAGGGGTGTCGTTGGCCGCCCAATATGTGATCACAGTAGCTGGAACAGAAATGGTAAGAAAAAATAGACGAAGCAGCAGCAACTCTCCACCCAGACGCAGCACAATCAAGCTGGAAGCAATTACCCAAACACTATAAACCACCATGATCCACAGCAGCTTCCGGCGCCCGAAGCGAAATTCCGTTAAGCTTGCCATCATTCCCACAGTCATACACGTAATGAAAAAAGTGCGGAAGACGAGAAACGCCACATCAGTCAATACAAATTCACCTCCCCAGTAGCTGCCCGTTTTCTGAAATTCACACCTGTCGCCTGCGGCAGCACTATAGTCCCGCTTGTCCCGCTACAGCACCAACCGAAACCTGAACCACCTGTCCGTCAGCTCAAACTGACAGACGGCTCCATTCTTTCTGCAAAAAGCTGAAATAGACTGTACCCCCAGGCCGTGTCCCTCCCGTTGAGCCACCGGCAGACCGTCGCAGTCAAAGGCGATGCTGCCGGTATATGGATTGGCAATCTCCAGCATAACACTGGGAGTCCCCACCATCTTGCAGCGGATCTCCCGCTGATTTCGGGGCAGCTCCAGATTGGCGTGAATGGCGTTTTCCAGTGCGTTTGCAAGGACAATGGCCAATTCCCCCTCCTCCACTGGGAGGGTGTCGGGCAAAGCGATGTTTGTCTCCACCGAAATGCCCTGATTCTTAGCCTGGTCAAAGCAGGAGGAAAATACCGCATCCAGCACCGGGGGACGGCACCAGCAGATCTCCTTTTGCTCATCCAACCGTTTCTGTGCGGCATTCAGAAACTCCAGTGCGGACTTCTTGTCTCCCCGTGATACCAGCTCCGCGGCGGCCTGGAGCCGATAGCGCAGATCGTGGCGCTCCATGCGGATGGCATCCTCAGCTGCGTTCACCGCCTCCATGCGGCTTCGTAGGGCCGAGAGTTGCAAAGCCGACAGCTGTGCGTTATGACGGGCTTCCATCTCATTTTTGATGCTGGTAAAGAGAAACATCAAAATGGAATAAACCCCCAACATCAGCAGAGCGATCGCAGGTTTGATGATGCTGCTGCTCCGATCGAAGCCTACATATCCAGGAATCAGGTAGACGGCAACAATGTAGTAGGTCGCCATCACCAGGCATATCAGCCACCAGCCCCGGTTCACTTCCAGCATGATCTGGAAAAACATGGGACGCAGGAAGCGGACCAAAAACCAAATGACCCCGGTGCTGAGAACAATATAGGACACCACCAGTACCCAGAAACGGCCGCCGGACAGGTAGTAGATTAACCCCGTTTCGTGGTGGATCAGCGTACAGAATAAAACGACGGAGAGCTGCTGGAAGATCAGCCGCCATCCCCGGAACCGGCTGAGCGTAAAAAGGAGCAGTAGCAGCGGGATATGGATGGTCACGGCATAGACCCAAAAGGCGGTATCCACATCCACCGCTCGGTACAGGGCGGCCACCGCTGCCAAAAGCAGGATGGTAACGATGAAAACGATAAAAATGGTGCGCCGCCGGGAATATCGACTGTCCATAAACAGAAACGCCATGATCATATATAATACCGTCAAATACTCTATGATAAACAGTTCTACCATGTGTTCCGCTCCTCCAGCCAATAATTCCCCCATGCTTTCTTGAACTCCGTTGCCGCCGAACGCGGAAGCGTCACCGCCTGGCCGTTATCCAACAGCGCCGTCTGGCCGTTTACTCCAGTTACATGCTGAAAATTCAATACAAAGCTGGCTCCACACAGGCAAAAGCGCTGATCGGCCAGCAGGGGAGCGGCCATCTCTCGGAACGAGACCCGAATCGTCTGAGAATCCACAGTGCCGTCGGTACAATAATAGCGCACACAGCGCCCCACGCGCTCGACATACCGAATATGTTCCAACAGGATGCGCCGCGGGCCGTCCACTGTGGCGATCACAATGGCGCTGCTTCTCCTCCGGTTCAGCTTCTCCACCGCACCGTCCAGCACATGAAAGAGTTTTCCTTGCTCCACTGGCTTGAGCAAATAAAAGAAGGCTCGCACATCATAGCTATCAGCGGCAAAGTCGTTGGAACTGGTGAGATAGATGATCTCGCCGCCCTCGCCCAGCGTCCGCAGGCGCCGCCCAGTGTCAATTCCACTCAGCTCCGGCATAAGGATGTCCAGTACATAGAGATCAAAGCTTCTGTCCTCCTCTACCCTTTCCAACAGCGAACCGCCGCTGGGGAACAACTCAACCTGCCCTTGCAGGTCGGGACGTGACTGAAGATACGTATTCAGCAGCTCCGCTGTCTGCTTAAGTTGTTTTTCTTCATCATCACATATGGCAATCCGCAGCATGGCCAGACTTCCTTCCGCAACTGTGTGCAAATTTTTCACATACAGTATCAGATTTTGAACAATTACTTCCCATTTTCATTGCAATTTGTACAATAAAAGTAGCATGGAAGTAAAAACCCGTCAAGATAAGCTGTCAAAAGGAGGCTTGGCTATGCGTTACGATTTTCACCGTTCGGACGCCCTGTCTACCCCAAACCCGGGTGGCAATGTGTGGCCCCGGCAGAGCTGTCCGGCATTCTCCCCCAGGAAAGAGTATCTGCCTGCTGAGGACAGCCAATGCTGGTTTTGCCGCTATGCAGATTTTCACCTGACGCATCCGGTGGCGCTGGAAGTCGGGGTCTGCTGCTGGCCTGAAATACAGATCGGGTAAAACGGTGGGGGTTACGGCACTCCTATTTCATTACAGCTTTAAAAGGATGTTTTAAGATGGGCAAAATTCAAGACTTATTCAAGTATAGATTCTTCTTTGAACTGCGAATCCCCGCCTATATCCGTCAGGAGTATTTGCAGGAATCGGTTCGGAAAAATGATTTTTCTTTAAAAATCATCTGCGTGATTATTTTTGCATCGGAATTTTTCAATATCGCACGGGTCTTGTTTTGGTCAAAGTCCGGTCTGGCCTCCCAAAATAACCGCATTTATTTTTCCATGTACTGCATTCTCATCCTTCTCGCGGCCCTGTGGTTGGCCCTGCGCCGTCCTCTGCGTCATGGCCCGCTTCACGTGCAATGGGCGATACAATATGCTGTGACCTGCCTGATTCTCCTATGGAACTTGGTGCTAAACACCTACGATCTGTACCGGGAACCTGCCGCGGGGACTTCGGTCCTGACAACAGCCCTGTTGGGATTGGCTCTGCTGATCCAGTCGCCGCCCTGTTACAGCGCGGCGCAGTTTGTGGCAGGATACCTGCTGTTTCGGGTGATCATGGCCCCTCTTCTGGATACAGGTGACCAGCTCAACCTGACCATCACTTTTGCGGTGGCTCTGGCCGTCTCACTGGCCCACGCCCATCACATTTCAGTTATGCTCAAGCAGCAAAAGCAAATCGTGGAGATGAACGCAAAATTGCAGGAACTGGTACATCAGGACCCGCTGACCGGGCTTCTGAATAAGACAACGGTGGAATGCTGGGCGGAACAGCTGCTCCAAAGGCCGGAACAAACAGGAGAAGCTACCGGACTCACCTTATTCCTTGTGGATTTGGATGAATTTAAAGAGATCAATGACCGATACGGACACCCCTGTGGAGACTATGTGCTGGTGGAGACAGCGGAAGCCCTGCGCCGTGTCTTTCCAGACGCGACGAGTTTGGGGCGGATCGGCGGGGACGAGTTTGCGATACTCTACGATCGTCCTCTGACGCAGCCGCGCGCAATGGCTTTGGGACGGTGTTTGGTGGAACGGCTGGGAAAAATCCGATGGCGAACCCAGCCTCTGGAAGTCCAGTGCAGCGTTGGCGTGTGTATCTGCACGCAGTCTCAGTGTACATACCAACATCTGTACGCAGAGACAGACCATATGCTGTACCAAGCCAAAAAAGCGGGAAAAGGCCGGTGCTGCGTCCGACGTCTGGAGAACTCAGAGCGAAGCCCAAGGCAAAAAGTCTAACTGATGATCAAAGCACATCCGCACAGGGAACTCTTTTCGTCAATTTCTATCTGGCAGCTGAATTTGTACGCTTTTTGACGGACGTTCCACAACCACGATTTGGGATGCAATCCGCGCATCCGTCTTCGCGTAATGCAAACACACAGCGCACGTACAGAGACAGATCGTTCCGCCTGGCTGCTCTATATATCGTGCGGACCAGCAATCATAGCCGCACTGCGGGCACAGTACACCCGTTTCATTTCCGTAAATACAAATATAGACCCCTCTCCCCAAAATTAAATTTTATGCCTTCTGCCTAATCATAAGGAAACTGCCTAATATGGTTCGATTGCCTCTGCATTTTGAGTTGACTGTGTGGTGCAATACTCAAAAAATGTCATCGCAGCAGAAACTCTCACTGTTCCATTTTCCTGTTGTAAAAGCTGTATGTCCCCCAGAAGGCCCCGTGGGTCACTGTCGTGGAGCTGCCGCAGGACCTCCCTGGCCTGCTCATAGCTGCTGCAAGTAAAAGGGATAGACACATGGCGATAAAACACATGATCTTCCCCCTGCTCATTCTGGAACGAGAGGGAATATTCCTGGCAGCCGGCCAAAATGGTGTGCAGCTCCACCATGACGGCCTGGAGGTTGTCGTAGGCCGGCATATAGGGTACCTGGGCGCCCTGGTCGGAAAGCTGCTGCAACGTCTTCTCCATCTGCTGCTGGTTTGCCAGCCTGGCATCCAGCTGGGTGGCCAGCTCCTGAGCCTGTGCGATCTGTACGTTAAGGGATTCCAGGCGCTGGGTGGTGGGCAAATAAAACAGCAGGACATATCCGCTGACCAAGGCAATGACCGCCAGCAGAAGCAGCAGTACCCGCTCACGAATCGTAAGCTTTCTCATGAAGCAGATCCCTCCTGTGCAACCTGAAAATAGACGTGGACCTCCACCTGACTGGTTCCATCTGTAGAGGATGCGGTATCCACCTGGGTGTTGGCTACCAGGGGAGACTGCTCCAGTTGGACGACCAAATCAGCGGCCTGGGCCAGCGTGACGCCGGAGAAGGAGATCACCACCTGATTGTCCTCTATGGACACCTGCGAGACCTGGGCGGTGGGCCGAATGGTGGTGTCAATGAGAGCGAGCAGTTCCATCACATCGGCCTGCTCCTGTTCCTGCTTGGTTGGGATGGAGCGGATGTAGTCCTCCAGCACCTGGTCATAGTTCTTAAGCTGCTGCATCTGCCGGGCTGTGCGCTGCTCCAGTGCCACAGCCTGGTTTTCCATCTGCTGCTCCTGAATCATGAAGTCATAGACCATAATTTTCCCCAGTCCCAGCAGCACTGCCGCCGCAAACAGCACATACAGCGCTGCCGTGGCGGGGGCGGTGGTGCGGTCTTCCTTGAAATATAGATTCATCGAGCGCTTGGTGGGATAGACCGGCTTTTTCCCGTTCATCAGCTGCCGCACATCAGTATCCAATTTCACAGCTTATCCCTCCTTTTCCGGCTCAGCCATCAGCCCCACAGCCTCCACGAAGGTGGCGTTGTGCCCCTGGCCTTGCCCCTCACCGCCCGGAAAGAGTGCATCCACCGCAAGCGCAGGCAGACCCAGCGCTTCCTCCAACAGGCGGCGCAGCGGTTCGATCTCAGCGCCGCCGCCGATGAGGTATACCCCTTGCAGCTGATTCTGCCGGTATGTGAAGTGATAGAAGTTGATGACTTTCAGCACCTCCACTGCCATGTTCTCGTAGACCTCCATGCAGCGGGGGTGTTCCAGCACGCCCTGGTGGTCACCCCGCTTATAGGCGTCGGCCAAAAAGGGATCTATATTGAAAATGTCGGCTACCACCCTGTCCAGATCCCGGCAGCCGATATGTACCCGGCGGGCGGCCTGAATGCGGTCGCCGTGGACGACAAAAATGCGGGTGGATAAAAATCCCAAATCAATGAAGCAGAACTCCCGGGGGTCTTCGGGCCGTTCCCGACGAAAACTCTTTACCAGCTGAATGAGAGACATCTCCTGAGGCAGGATGCGCTTGAGGGAGAAGCCCCCCGCGGAGAAAATACGGACATAACTTTGAATCTGCTGGCGCTGGGTCACTGCCGCCATCATAGTCAGCTGCTCCTCACCCCGTTCCTCCTGCAAAGCCGGCTGCTGGGGGTCATCCCGGCACAGGGCGTAGTCGCAGTAGTACTGGTGGGGCTCTCCATGGATAAAGTCGCTGAATTCATAGGGGAGGTTCAGCATCAGCTGATCCACCGACATACGGGGCATAGTCACCAGCCGGCAGATGGCCTTGCTGGAGGGCAGCAACAGCCCCGCCGGCCCACCGGGCAGGCGCAGGTCCTTTTTGGCCTTTTTCAAAAAGGCGGAGAAGGCGTGGGGCATAAGGATTTCGTCTTCTTCCACCAGATTTTCCGGCAGAGGCAACTCGTGCAGCTCCAGCACACTCTTTTTCATCGCGGCAATTTTTAAACTGCTGTTGCCCAGATCAAAGGCAACCTTTATATTTTTTGACATCAATTCCATCCTCTCATCCCAGCAGACTTATATACCACTGGAGCAACGGCGCGCCAAACAGAGTGACGCCCAGCCACGAGGCCGACAAAAAGGGGCCAAGGGGAATTTCTCCCCCCGCCTGCCGCCGTCCCGGCCCGGCAGCCCACAAAAGAGCCAGCACACACGCCAAAATCAGCAACAGCAGCATCTCCAGCCAGCTGAGGTACAGCCCCAGCACAAACAAAAGCTTAATGTCGCCGCCCCCCAGGGTGTCCTTTTTCAGCAGAGCATCCATTGCAAGGGACACCAGAAGCAGGGGCAGGGACACACTAAAGGCCCCCAGGGCCATTTGAGGCAGGGCCTCGCCCAGGGGCTCCCGAAGCAAAAAGACAAATGCAAGCCGATTGACCACTGCCGCCAGCAGCAGCTTATCGGGCAGGATATGAGCAGTCCAGTCAACTAAACTGAGCAGCAGCAGAATCCCCGCCAGGATCAGCTGCATCACCAGCTCCAGGCCGGGGCCAAACCGCAACCCCAGAGCGGCAAAGCCCGCCGCCCCCACCAGCTCCGCAATGAGGCAGCGCAGGGGGATGGCCCCGCCGCAGTGGCGGCAGCGGCCCCGGGAAAATAAGTAGCTGAATATGGGAATCAGCTCCCCCGCCCCCAGCACATGGCCGCAGCCGTCGCACCGGGAGCGCCCGGTGGGCAGACCGCCCCGGTCGGCGGCGCAGCAGAGAAAGCTGCCCAGCACCGCCCCCAGAATGGCCAGCCACAGGGCCAGATAGAGATTAACAAGCAGGTCGATATCCATGGAATACTCCTTTTAAAACTTGACAAGGGGCCTTGGGAGAGCTTCGGAGGTTCCGAAGCTCTCCCAAAGCGACTTGCCGCTTTGGGGTGCCGCCGGGGGCCACCCCCCCGGCGGTGCTGGGATATGGAGCTAAGATGTATAAATTGTAGTATTAAGTGTCGCCTTCACTGCTAGAGACACTACCAGTGTCATTGCCAGTCATCAGCTCGGTGCTATCAAGATCACTCTCATGTCCGCTTGTTTCTCCACCGGCCCATTTTAAGATTACATTACCGTCATCACCTACCGCAACCGTGATATACCCGTTCTTATGATCGGCACACTGGCCATAGCCCTTAGGCGCATCTGTAAAAGCTCCAGTAGTAACGTCGTACTTCAAGGGATCAGCTTCCGTTGCAGTGGTTCCATTGGCCATATACTCAATCAAAGCTGCGGCTTTAGCAGCACGCTCATTGGCAGCATCGGTCGCCTTTCGCGCCTTTTCCAAGGCGCCGCTCACTAAGGGAATAGACACCGCCACCAAGATGGCGATGATGGCCACCACGATGAGCATCTCGATGAGAGTGAAGCCGCCGGTCTTCTTCAGCTTCTTGGACAGTTTCTGTTCCAGATTCATTAGATTCTCTCCTCCTTTTTATGGTTATCCGCCTCAGGGCGGATCAAAAATCATGTATTTCATCAAAGGGCGGGGTGGCCGCCCTTTAACGACGGATTAAATAGACCCATACAGGCTGAACATGGGCAGGTAGATGGACAGCAAGATCAGCACCACAAACACCGCCATCACGCAGATGATGATGGGCTCCAGCAGGGACAGGGCCCGAGCGGACAGTGTGTCTACCTCGTTGTCGTAGTACTCGGCCTGAATTTCCAACGTACCCTCCAGAGAGCCGGTGGCCTCGCCCATGGCGGTCATCTGCACCAACATGGGGGGCAGGTCCCGGCAGGCGCGCAGGCATTCGCCCAGGGGACGGCCCCCCTCCACACCGGGGATGGTGCTCTGAATCTGGGCCGAAAGGTGGGCGTTGCTCACCGAGCGGGCGGCAGTGTCCAGGGCTTTCAAAATGGGCATCCCCGCCGAGAGCATGGCGGACATGGTATGGGCAAACTGGCTGGCCGAGGTCATGGCAGCCAGCTGCCCCAGAATGGGAAGGGCCAGCCGGAACTGCGCCGCGCGGATGCGTCCCCCCTCTGTTCCGGCGTACAGCCGGAGCAGAAAGATGATGCCTGCCACCACACACAGCAGCACCCAGATGTACCGGCTGAAAAAGTCCGATACCCCAATCACAATGCGGGTGGGCAACGGAAGCTCCACACCCATAGATTCAAACACCTGGGCAAAGGTGGGCACCGCGTAGGTCATAATAATCATAATGACAAGCACCGCCACCACTGTAAGGAAGGCCGGGTATACCAGGGCGCTGGTGGCCTTGGCCCGGGTCTTGGTCATGCGGTCGTAGTAGGCGCTCATGCGGTCGAAGGAGCGCACCAAATCGCCCGACTCCTCCCCCGCTCGAATAGTCTCAATAAAGGTGGTGGGCAGGCGGCCCTTGCCCCGCTGGGAAAAGCTGTAAGAAAGGCTCCAGCCATTGGCAATGTCCAGGGACACCTCCTCCAACAGCTTTTTCAGCATTTTATCGGAAATCTGACCGGCCACCAGGTCCACTGTCTGCACCAGGGGCAGTCCGGCCTTGAGGATGATGGCAAACTGTTTGCACATCAGGGCAAAGACCTTTAAATTCAGCTTCTGGAATTTTTCCAGGGGGTCGGTGCGGGGGGCGGCAATTTCCTCCAGCTTGAGCACCACATCGTAGCTCTGTCGGATAAGGGAAACTGCCTGGGCGCTGTCCGATGCCTCCAGCACGCCCTCAGCCCGCTGCCCCTCTCCGCTCATGGCCTCATAGCGATAGGTCGGCATGGTCTATCCCTCCTTCATCGGCCAAAGCTCCGGGGTCTGGCTCCCAGGCCGACGCTCGTGGGAGAGCCCCCCGCCTGGGGAAAACCGCTCCGCAGGGCCCCCTCCATGGTCTCCAGGGAGATGGCCCCGCTGCGGTACAGGTTTTGCAGGGAGCGGTCCATAAGAATGTTGCCGATGGAGCCGCTGGTCTGAATGGAATTTTGAATCTGCGGGGTCTTTCCCTCCCGAATGAGGTTGCGGATAGCGTCATCGGTTTTCATCACTTCGCAGGCCAGCACCCGGCCGCCCCCCTTGGTCCGGGGCAGAAGCTGCTGGGAGAGCACCGCTTTCAAGGTCATGGACAGCTGAAGGCGAATCTGCTGCTGGCGCTGGGCGGGAAAGACGTCCACGATACGGTCGATGGAGTCGGCGGCCGAGTTGGTATGGACGGTGCCGAACACCAGGTGGCCTGTCTCGGCGGCGGTAAGAGCGGTCTGAATGGTGTCCAGGTCCCTCATCTCGCCCACCAGAATCACGTCCGGGTCCTCACGCAGGGCGGCCCGCAGGCCGGCGGCAAAGCTCATGGTGTCCCGGCCCACCTCCCGCTGGTTGATGAGGCACAGATCGGGGGTGTAGATGTACTCCACCGGGTCCTCCAGAGTGAGGATGTGCAGCCGCTGGGTGTGGTTGATCTGGTTGAGCAGGGCGGCCAGGGTGGTGGATTTGCCTGAGCCGGTTTCGCCGGTGATGAGCACCAGCCCCTGATTGTAGGAGGCAAACTCACGCACCACCTCGGGCAATCCCAGCTCCTCCAGCTGAGGAATGTGGTCATTGAGCAGGCGGATGGCGGCAGAGTAAAATCCCTGCTGGCGGAACAGGTTCACACGGCAGCGCACTCCGGCAATGGTGAGGGCCAAATCCAGCTCACCCACCGCCTCCAGCTGGCCGAAGCTGTCTCCCGCCAGCTCCTGGGCCACCTCCATGCACTGCTGGGCGGTAAGCGGAGTGGGCTCCAGGTCCCGGATCTCCCCGTCCACCCGGTATTTGGGTGGCAGAGCACAGGCCAGGTGCAGGTCAGAGGCCCGGTCGCCCCGCGCTTTTTCAATGTATTCCTTGATGTTCATTCCACTTGTCTCCCTACGATTCGGAAAATTTCCTCTGTGGTGGTGACTCCCTGCTCCACCAGCTGGACGCAGTTGACCAAAAGGGGCTGAAAGGTGGAGTGGTGTACCGCCTCCTGCAACTCCTTAATGTCCCGCCGGTGGATGGCCCGGCGAATTTCAGGGGTAACCGGCAGAATTTCAAAAACCGCCGTCCGGCCCCGGTACCCGGTCTGGAAACAGTCGGAACAGCCCGCGCCCCGGTAAAATTTCAGTTCCTCGCCCCAGGGCAGCTCCAACAGGGCAGTTTCCTCCTGGGTGGGGGTATAAGCCTGGCGGCACCGGGGACAGATTTTCCGCACCAGCCGCTGGGAGATGATGCCCCGCACCGCCCCGGCAATGAGATAAGGCTCTACCCCGATGTCCAGCAGACGGTCGATGGAGGATAGGGCGTCGTTGGTGTGGATGGTGGTGAGCACCAGGTGGCCGGTCATGGCCGCCCGCATGGCGATCTCCGCCGTCTCCCCGTCTCGAATCTCGCCCACAGCAATGATGTCCGGGTCCTGGCGCAGCACCGCTCGCAGGGCGTTGGCAAAGGTCAGGTCAGTGCGTTCGTTGATCTGCACCTGGCAGACCCCCTCCATGTGGTACTCCACCGGGTCCTCCAGGGAGATAAGGTTCACTTCCTCACTCTTCTTCTGGTCGATCATGGTGTACAAAGTGGAGGTCTTACCGGAGCCGGTTGGCCCCACCACCAGCAGCACACCCTCGGTGCTGCCCGAGAGCAGTTCCAAAAACTTGCGCCGGTTCTCCCCCTGCAGCCCAATGCCGTCGATGGTGACCATCCGGGCATCCTTGCGCAGCAGACGAATCACGATCTTTTCCCCGTGGATGGTGGGCAGGGTAGACACACGCAAGTCCAGCGTCTCCTGCTGCACGGTCATATTGATGCGTCCGTCTTGGGGGATGTTCTTCTGGGCAATGTCCATCTGGGCCATGATCTTGATGCGGGAAATGACCGACATCTGCAATTCCCTTGGCACCGTGATGATATTGCGCAGCACACCATCGATGCGCATACGGATCTGCAGCTTCTCGCCGGTGGGCTCCAGGTGGATATCGCTGGCGTTTTCCGTATAGGCCCGGTGGATAATGGAATTGACCAGCCGGATGGTGGGGGCAGCATTCTCGTCCCCCTCATCCGCTGCCAGGTGCATCTCCTCGCCGATGTGGATGGCGGCCCCGTACTGGCCGGAATCCAGGTCCCGGCGCATATCCTCAATGGCCTTCATGGTGCCCTGGTTGCTGTACAGGTTCTGCACCGCCCGCTCCAGAGCGGATTCGGTGGCGATCATGGGAATGACCTGGCGGCGGGTGGCCGCTGCCACCTCTTCAATGGCAGAAAAGTTCAGTGGGTCAGACATACCCAGATATAACTCCGTGCGGGTGGCCCGTACCGGGACCACCCTGTGCTTTTTGGCGATGCTCTTGGGCACCAGCTGGGCCATTTCCGATGAGATCGTGCAGGCGTTCAGGTCGATAAACTCCAGTCCCAGCTGGGTCATCAGGGCCTCGATCACCTGATTTTCCGTAATAATTTGATTATCCCGGAGAATGTCACCCAGGCGTTTGCCGTTCTCTTTTTGCAGCTTGAGTGCCTGCTGCAACTGTTCTTGGGTGATGGTGCCGTTGCCCACCAGAAGGTCGCCCAGTCGCGTGTACTTCATGTGCTTCTCCCCTCTTCACCGGCGTTGCCGTTGAGGCAGCGGACAGTAAATTTGGTTTCGTTGGAAATGGAATTGTTCCCGACCACTTTTAATTGTACGGTAAACAGACAGGCCGCTTCATCATAGACGATGCTCCATGTCTCCAGGCGGTAGGCCCCGTTGCCATAGGCCCCGCCGGAGAGCATCTGGCGCTGCTTGTCGGCCTCCAGCTGCCCGTTCTCATCGAGGGACAGGGTGGTGTTGCGCCCGTAATTGACGCTGGTATAGCGCTGGAGATTTCCTCCCTCCCCCGTCACCACGTCCCGGGCGTAGCGCAGCTCATTAGACAAAAGGTCGCTAAGGGTGGACAGGAGCAGCTGGCTTTCCGCCTCGCCCGTCATGGTGTTATAGCTATCCTGGGCCATAATGAGGCCCGTGTGGAGCATGAGCCCCAGCAGGGCCAGTACCCCCGCCGCCGCTACCATCTCCACCAGGGTCAGGCCCCGGCTGCTTTTCAGCTTTTGGCGCAGGCGCTTCATGGGCCGGCACCTCCGTCAGGATTCAGAGCGTAGGAGTACAGCCCCTCGCCTCCATATACCCGGACGGGAATGGTAAAGGATGTACCGCCCTGCGTCAGTTCCACAGACCTGTTTGCCACAGGGGTTTGGCGCTTTTCCGCTGCCGTCAGGGTTTCATAAAAATATGCATCCGCTGTATCTGCCTGCCGCCCCAGATTGGCTGAAACCGTCACGCCCCCCAGCAGCATGGCCACCGACAAGGAGGCGATGAGGATGGCTGCCAGCAGCTCTACCAGGGTCTCCCCCCGCTGACTGCGGAGCTTTTTGTTCAATGCTGTCATGACCCTGCCGAGCCTCCTCCCTCTTTGTCCAAAATGGTGATCCAGCCCAGGGTCCATCTCATCGCCTGTGTAGAATGGGTGCCCATTGCCGGCGGCGTAGAAACGGTGGGCTTACTTTCTTTCGGAGTCAGCTCGGCCTCCACTTGGTAGGTCTCCAGCCCTTCCAGATATGCGGTAATGTAGATGGCATAGGAATCTTTGATCTCCAAGGTAATGTGCACCGGAGTGTCATCCAGCTCAGAGCCAGGTTCGGGCGTGAGCGTAAGGATGTGTTTCATATCCGTGTGTTCAGGTTTCAAATCAAACGTATCATAGTCCACTGAAGCTAATTTCCCGTTGATTTCCTGGGCAAAAAGGCCGTCAAAATTCTCCAAAAGGATTTCCTTCAAGTACCCGTCTCCTGCGGCGGGACTGATATGGGGGTATGTTCCCTCCAGCTGCGTAAAGTGGCGCAAAGTCTCAGTCACTGCTTCGCCGGTAGCTGGATCGGTTTTCGTATCTGTGGTTTCCCAATATTTGTACTTTCCCTGATATTCTGATCGGTTGAGCTCATCGCACAGGGTGCTCACCGCGCTGGAGAGAGACAGATAGACTTGATGCTCCTCCAAATTGCTGCGGTGCTTGCCGGCATTAGTCACCGCCGCCATCAAAATGGAGGCGGTGACCATGGAACAGATCAGCAGAAACAGCAAAGCCAGCAGCATGGATGCCCCATGCTGGCTGCACACTTTACGGGATATTGCGCCTATCATAGCTGCCCCTCCTGTGCGCCTTCGCCGCCTCCCTGGGCGGCTTCCTTTTTGATCTGCACCTCCAGCTCTGTCCACACAGTGTGTATACTGCCTGCATACTCATACTGGAACCGGACCCGCACCGAGGCGTAGGCAGTACCCTGTTCTGGGCAGTAGGCCTCAATGGACAAGGTATCGTTGTAAACCGTGCCGTCTTCATCCTTAGCCCAGTCCACCCAGATGGTGCCGGTATGGTCGTCATCCACTTGAAACTCCACAATACGCAGCTTCTCAATGGATGCGGCTGTTCCGTTCACGTTCAGGATAAACTCTTCCGATCCCTCGCCGGTATAGAAGACTGTTTGCTGCTGCGCTTGAGAAGCATCCGCCTGGAAAATGATGACCAGGGGCTTTACTTTGATCTCTGGGGTAACCAAATTCCAGGGGATGGAGCTGGTAGCGCGGTAGTTATTTCCCAGGTAAGTAAAGTCGTATCCAACCGTCATCTGGGTATTGCCGTCTTTCGTATCGCTGTCAGCCGTCAGGGATACGCCGCCTTGCTGGCCAATGGAAGCAGAGACAAAATAGTCGGAATCAAACTTCACTGTGGGGTTGGACAGCTCAATGAGATCTTTTAGCGGGTTTGGCAGCGTCTTCCCATCGCGATCCCGCAGCTCCAGAGCGGTCTGCACCGTTTGGCCGGTAAAGGCCAGCACGGGGGTTGGGGCTGTGGCCGCCAGACGCAGCTGCGCCGTCACATTGACCTCAATGTTCAGGGTGTATAGCTCGCTGCCTACGGTATAGGTCACAGTGACCACCGTGCTTCCCTCTTTCAGTCCGGTGATGGACAGAGTTTTGTGGTCGCTTTTCTCTCCGGAAAGCGCTGCCGCAGCAATTTTCTCGTCCGCACTTTTCCACTCCCATTTGCCGCCCGGCTCCACGCCCTCCAGGGAGAGACTCTCGGTATGTACCGCGCCCTTGTTCTCCTCATAATCAGCAAACAGATCCAGATTCACCGGCAGGCCGCCGTATTGCCGCCGAATACCTGCCAGCGGCCAGTCGCCGTAGTGTACGTTGGCTTTTCCTGTGACCACCAGATCGCTTACCTGGGTGAGGCTGGTGGGGAAGGGGTAGTCCTGGCCCAGCAGGCTTTGGTCACAGCCGAAGCTGTACCGGCCGTTGAGGGGATTGCCGCCGGAGGAGGTGGTGGTCACGATGGAGAAGCCGGCGTTTTTCAGTTTTGCCAGCAGGCCATCCTCCCCTTCCGTATCCTTCATTTCCCCGTAGGTCATGGAGGTGGCAACAGCGTTACCGTAGTCATTGCCATAGATATCAGTCTCCGCGATAGGAAGATTGTTCCCGTCACGGATTGTAATGCCATCCGGATTATTGCGCATTACCACTGCTTCCAGGTAGTAATTATTGCTGCACATACTCTGCCCACGATCTCCAGTTGCCGGTCCCGCATCATTGGGGTGCTGAACATGGGAGTCGTTCTGATAATATTGATGCAGATCGCCGTTTCCACCAATGGAATACAAGGCCATAATCCCGCCGCCATAATAATGCTGTCCATACCACCCGTTCGTGTTTAACTGGGTTTTCATGCTATCCTGAGCAGGCAGTTCCACATAGGTGTAACAATTTTTTATTTCATTCTGCAAGCTGCCGTTTTTACCAATCGTTGTGCTGCTGTCTACGGTCAAAGGCTTCATGTAAATACCGCCGCAGATACCGCCGATGTAGATGCCGCGTTCTCTGTTGACCACTGCCTTTTCCACCTGAATACTGCCCCCGGTATAGCTGTTGCTGATACTGCCCTGGCTGGTGCCAACCAGGCCGCCCACACGAACATTGTCGTTGTCATGGGAGCTGAGGACAATATGGGTCACCGCGCTGCAGCCGGAGAGATTCATATTGGATATCCCAACCAGACCGCCCAGGCCGGTGCCGCCCCAGCTGCCGCCGCCGGTGTGGCTGTCTGTAATGGTATAGCCTGCCACGGCACAGTTTTCAATGGCGCTTCGCTGGGCGGAGGAGGTAGCGGCCAGCCCGGCCAGTCCGCCAATGGCGTACCAGCTGCTGTCGGTTTTGCTATTATAGCTGTTTACAAAGCCATTACCATCCTCTGAATAGAGGACCACATTCCGCAGCATACCGTTGAATACCACACCGAAAAGGCCGGCACAGGAAGACTTCTGCCCCTGAATGTTCACGTTGGCGATCAGGTAGTCCTGCCCGTCATAGGTGCCTCCAAACCAACCGTACAAGAAGCCTGTTGCCGCATTTGTCGTGTCATAAAACTCCGCAATGGGGGTGTAGACACCTTTATTTCCCGTTAAATCATGGCTCTGTTCCCAATAAAAGGGACGGGTGACGGTAGACCAGCTGGTTTTGTAGCACAGGTATGGAAACTGGTCATTTTTGCCTTGCGTAAGGACGGTTTTGGTATTGCGAGTGGAATGATTCCAGTTGATAAACTGCAGCTGATCAATGGAACGCACCCCGTAGGGGTTGGCCTGTGTGCCGGGCAAGGCCGTGGGAGCGCTGACGTTCCGAAGCTGGCTGGCTTCATCATAAGACATGGCATCGGCAAAGAAGGGATTGAGCCGGACTTCCAAAGAGTATGCCCCCTGTGTCAGCGTCCAGGTGCCGTAGGGGGGCTGGCTCCCATTGGCCTGGCCGGACCGGATCACATACAGGCCTTTGTTTTCCGCCGCCTGCCAGGTGTTGTAGCTGTGGAACACATATTGTCCGCCCATCAATGCGCTCAGGGCATCGTTGGCTCCCGTGTTTTCCAGATTTTCGCTGGGGGTAAAGCCTGAGTCGTCATGGTAACCGATGCTTTCGCTGGTCACGGTAACATCCATGCTCTCTTCCTGGGTCTGAACCTGGGTAAAATATCCATACCCGTACTCGGTGACCACACCGCCATCCCCGTGAGCGGTGGACAGGGTACCACTTTTCATCACCTGATGTCCTGTTGCCATGGAAATGGCGCTGATATAATAGTTGCTGCTCTGGCCGATGGTGAGCTTTTCCCAATAATATACGCCCATCGTGCCCAGCTCCATCTGCTCGGGCCACTGTCCGTAGTGGATATAGCGCAGGGAGGTGTCCTCCTTCTTTGTCACCACGGCGGGATAGGGGTACTCTCCCATCCAGGTGGAAGTCGCCCCCCACCTCATGCCCAGAGCCTCCACTGCCGCGGCCTGCTGCTGCGCTTCCTCGCTGGTATCTTCCAGGCTCTGTCCGGCCAGAGCCGCCCAGGTCACCGGGGTAGCATAGATATCCTCATACAAAGCGGCATAGTTTTCATCCCGATAGGTAAAGTTGCCTTTGTTGAGATAGACACAGCTTGTGGAGCTGTCCGGGCAGAAGCCATAGCGCTGGGCTTCGCCATCGGCAAGCAGATAAACGGCTGCATAGCTGCGGGAGAGGGTGGCGCTGCTGCGCCCAGCAAACCCGCAGGCGTACACCGTGCCGTACCGGGCTTGGGTAACCGACACCTTACCCACGGCATAGCACTGGTCGATGATTCCGCCAGCGGTGTTTTCGCCCACAAATCCACCCGCATAGGCATGAGACATGGAGGCTTCTGCGGTAATGGATGCACCCTCCACGGCGCTGCTTTGTATGGTGCCCTGGTTCTCGCCCACCAGGCCGCCTAGATAGATGGTGCTGTACTGATAGCCATTTGCTTGCATCTGCACGCCATGGGCGGCACAGTTCTCCACCGTACCCCCGTTATAGCCCGCCAGCCCGCCCACATACAGCGTCTCGGAACTGCTTCCCGATTGGGTTACGGAAAGGACATCTGCCCCCTTCATCTGATAAACAATGTCCTGGAGCACGCCGATGCTGTACCCAAACAGGCCCACGTGTTGGTAAGCGCTGCCCTCTTCATCCCCAACGGCGGGAACCACTCCGGTAATGCTGTGGCAGTTACCAAAGTAGACGCACCCAAATGGCCTTGCCGCGTCCGGTCCGATGGGGGTCTGTGCCCAACCGTTGGAAAACAGATCATACCCCGTGTAGGTGTCATAGTTCAGGTCCAGCTGCTGGAGGAAGCGATATTCGTTGCCGCTGGAATAGTAATTCTCAAATTGACTCAGGTTATAGAGATGCCGGGGCGTGCGCACTTCCACTTGCAGCCGCTTGGCTTTGGAAGGCAGTTCCTCTTCCTTGACCTCGTCAGCAGAGAGGACGGTGTTGGCAAAGTGGGGGCTATAGTAGTAGGTTTTCTCTCCCGCGGCAGTAACTGCCTGGTCCGGGGTATCCTGAATGGTGATCTCCTGGTAGAAATTCTTGGCGGCGTAGCCGCTGTTGACCACTTCCCCAGGCAGAGGGAGCAGGTAATAGTCGTAGGTTTCTTTTTCGGTATTGGTGACATCATAGACCACATAGATAGGGTGTTCTCCCTGGCCTCCGTAGTCAACCTCCTCGGTCGTACGATCGTCCCCGGTCTGATAGGTCACCTCCAAGGTGGCTCCAATCCCGGAGATTGGCTCCGTACTCTTGTAGGCCACGGCATATCCGTCCGCCACCACGGTTTTGTCGTCAAACAGGTGGCTCAGGCCGCTGATATTAAAGCCGTAGGAACCGTCGGCATAGGCTTCGTAGTACACCAGGCTTCCGTCTTGGAACTGCGCACCCCAGTCGCCCCAGTGGTTCAGGCTGTCCAGGCCGGGGTATATGTAGGTGTTCAAGGACAGGGTAGTCTGGAGGTTATAGGGGTGGGACTGCACAATACTTTTG
>CALWOP010000026.1 GCA_944383195.1 uncultured Oscillospiraceae bacterium | reverse complement strand
TGGCCACCCTCCAGGTCCACACCCGGAAGATCAAGCTGGCCGAGGACGTGGATCTGAAGAAGATTGCCCTGGCTACTGCCGGCACGGTAGGCGCGGACCTGGCTAACCTGGTGAACGAGGCCGCCCTCCGGGCGGTTCGCCACGGACGCAGATTGGTGACCCAGGAGGACCTGCTTGCTTCCTTTGAGTTTGTTATCGCCGGCAGCGAGAAGAAAAACTCCGTCCTTACCGAGTTTGAGCGCAAGCTGGTGGCCTACCATGAGGTGGGCCACGCCATGGTGGCTTACAAGCAGAAGAACGCCGAGCCGGTACAGAAGATCACCATCGTTCCCCATACCGAGGGTTCCCTGGGCTACACCCTGCTCATGCCCGAGGAGGATAAGACAAACCTGCGCACCAAGGAAGAACTTATGGCCAAGATCTCTGTGTCTATGGGCGGCCGTGCTGCTGAGCAGGTCATCATGAACACCATGACCAACGGCGCTTCTCAGGATATTCAGGAGGCCACCAACATCGCCCGGAACATGGTCGCTATGTTTGGTATGAGCGAGGAGTTTGGTATGATGGCTCTGGGCTCTGTCCGCAACCAGTACCTGGACGGCGGTTATGGCCTGGACTGTGCCCAGGATACTGCGGCCGTCATGGACAAGGCTGTGAAAGCTATTCTGGACGTGTGCTACGAGGACGCCGTGAAGGTCATCCAGGAGAATCTGGAGGATATGCACAAAGTGGTGGCCTATCTGCTGGAGAAGGAGACCATCACCGGCGGAGAGATGGTAGCCATCATCGAAGGCCGGGACCCCGCCCTGGTGGAGGATGCCTACGCCTCTACCCGGAAGAGCGACAAGGCGTTCCGCCCCTCTGTCCCCGAGGTGATCGAGGCGCCCGCCAAGCATATTCATATGGTCAGCGAGGAGATCAAGACCCCCGCTCTGGAGGATGGAGAGGATCAGAAGCAGGAGGAAGAGTCCGCTGAGGGTGAGAAGCCCCAGGAGGATGCCCCCACTTCGGAAGATAGCTCTACTCCCACCGGGGATGAGGAGAAAAAGCCTGAATAACAAAAAATGCCGCCGGTAAACAAAACCGGCGGCATTTTTATATATAGAATATAGAGAACCGCCCGGAGCGTTCTGTCTCCGGGCGGTTTACTGTGTGCAGAACTTTATTTGGCCAGGTCGGGCAGGCTGGCAGCGGCAGCGGACTGGCCCACGCGGCGGAATTTCTCGTCGGGGAGAGCCAGGTTGATGACCTTGTTTACCTCGGGGTACTCATCAGCCAGAACTTTTTTGCAGGTCTCCAGCAGCAGGTCTCCACCCTTGCCGGACATGACCCGGCCCAGCAGGAGGACGTGCTTGAAAGAATAGAGGTCATAGTAATAGGCCAGGGAGTGGGCCAGGTATACGCCGATAGACTCATAGACCTGGGCCGCCCGGGGGTCATCCTCCGCCATCAGGCCCTGGACCACCTTCAGCTTTTCGGCGGGGGAGAGGGCCTCATCCAGCTCGATGCCGGCCCGGGGAGCCAGCTTGATGACCGAATCCTGGGAAAAATACTTTACGCCGCAGCCGATGTCTCCGGACCACTCGTCACGCATAGCGTCGGGGGCGGCGTCCACAGGGACAAAAGCCAGCTCGTTGAGCCAGCCGGTGACACGGCCCTCTGCGTCCACATAACCTACGGCCTCGCTGGTGCCCATGGCAATGCCCAGCACATTGTTGTCGTTCAGGCTCATGGTGCCGGCCAGAGCGGACACATCGCCGTCGTTGACCACGGCGTAAGGGATGTCGCCGAACGTGTCGGTGATGGCACGGATATAGATGTCCTTTACTTTGGCGTCATAGAGGTCCTTGGGGACTTTCAGGAACAGAGAGGCGCTCATGGTGCGGTTATTGATGTAGATGCCGGCGGAAGACACGCCCACCGCATCTACACGGGGCATATGGGAGGCAGCAGTTTTCAGGGCGGAGACGATGCCGTCATAGTGGTAGTCGGGGTCGGCAGTGACCTTGGGGAACCACACTACCTCTTCAGAGAAGACGGTCTCGCCATCAATGACCGCGGAGACTTTTCGGTCGGAACCGCCGGCGTCAAAGCCAATTCGGCAGCCCTCCAGGTGTCCGCCCATGGCCTTGGGGGCATCCTTTGCCTCGGGCACCCGATCGCAGAATACCACTTCAAAGGGGTGCTCAAATACATTGGCCATATAGTCCCAATCAAAGGCCTGTTCGCCGGTGGCGCTGAACGCTTCGTTCAAATAATCGTAAATACCTTTGTCGCCAGCTACATAGATCTTAAAGCCGCCCTTCATCCACAAAATGGTTTTCACCAGACGGTTGATGTAATAGTGGTCAGCCTGCGCCATCTCAGGGGTGCCGTGGATCTTCGTGTGGTAGGTTGCCATCTGCCCGTCCGCGCGCTCGACCGCCACAGAGACCGGCTTGGTTGCAGTGGCAAGGAAAGCCTGATTGAACTTCAGCAAGGGAATAAACTCCGGATCCAGCGAGGGCGCGTTTTTAACTTGAACAGAGATACCATATCGTTCCATGACTGACTCCTCCTAGAATAGCATGAATTTAAATGGATGCTTCGGCGAATTGCTTGGATCATGATGAACAGAAAACCCGTGATTAGTATTATTGTACCATAACCTGAACGGATTGTCACCTGTTTCTTACCGCCAGGGAGGTGGGCGATTTTTCTTGCATGATGGAACGATGTGGGGTATCATAAAGAAAGAACGCCTCCCTGTGGGGGGAAAGGAGAACAAAACAATGTGGTTTGACCAAGCGGTGATTTATCAAATCTACCCTCTGGGCCTGTGCGGCGCGCCGAAAGAAAACGATGGGGTCAAGGAACCCCGTATTCTGCGCCTGCTGGACTGGGTGAAGCATATCCAAAAGACGGGGGCGGACACTGTGCTGTTAAATCCGGTTTTTGACAGCGATCGCCATGGCTATGATACCCGAGACTACTTCCATTTGGACCCCAGGCTGGGCGAAAACGAAGATTTGGCTCAGGTGTGCCGAGCATTCCATGAAGCTGGCCTGAGAGTCATGCTGGACGGAGTGTTCAACCATGTGGGCCGGGGGTTCTGGGCGTTCCGGGATGTGCAGGAAAAGAAGTGGGACAGCCCCTATAAAGATTGGTTCCATCTGAGCTTTGATGGGAATACCCAGTATAACGATGGCTTTTGGTACGAGGGCTGGGAGGGCCACAATGAGCTGGTGAAACTCAATTTGTGGAATCCCGCTGTGGTGGAGCATCAGTTTGCCGCCATCCGTTCCTGGGTGGAGAATTTTGATATCGATGGTCTGCGCCTGGATGTGGCCTACTGCCTGCCTCCCGAGTATCTGAAGCAGCTGCGCGGTTTCACACAGAGTTTAAAGCCGGACTTTGTACTCATGGGAGAGACCCTTCACGGGGATTATAACCGCTGGATGGGCCCTGATTTGTGCCACTCAGTGACCAACTATGAGTGCTATAAGGGTCTGTGGTCCAGCTTCAATTCTATGAATATGTTTGAGATCGGTCACTCCTTGGCCCGCCAGTTTGGGCCGGAGCAGTGGACGCTCTATAAGCGATGTCATCTGCTGTCCTTCCTGGATAATCACGACGTCAGCCGGATTGCCTCTCAGCTGACGAACCCCAGCCACCTGCCGGTGGCCTATGCCCTGATGTTTGGGATGCCAGGAGTGCCCGCGGTATACTATGGCAGTGAGTGGGGCATTTTGGGGGAGAAGAAGCAGGGGGATGATGCCCTGCGTCCGGCACTGGCTCTGACTAAGTGGAATGCCTTGACAGACTGGATCGCCAAACTGGCTGCGGCCAAGCGGGGGAGCAAAGCCCTGTGCTATGGAGATTACCGAAACGTGATGCTGACCAATAAGCAGATCATTTTTGAGCGAAAGTGTGAGGATGAGCGGGTATTGGTGGCCATCAACGCTGATTCCGAACGTTATGTGGCCCATTTTGACGCGGGCTGTGGCCTGGCCTGGGATCTCATTACCGGAGAGAAGCACGACTTTGGCGGCGGCAGTGAGTTGGCACCCTACAGCGCTCAATTCTGGAAGATGGAGCGGTAAAAGTCCTTGTGCGTTCCGCACGGGACGCATGGGAAGCTTATGCGATACAATGGTCCAGAACAGAATAACACCCCGGAATCCCTGATGTATCAGGGGTTCCGGGGTGTTTTAATGGAAAATTGTGTCTCTCAGCTGTTACATTCCGCCGTCGCTGCTTCCGCTTCCAGCTGCGCCGGATGTGGACGATCCGGATAGGCCCTCGCAGCCGGAGGTTGCCTGTACCTGGTCTGTCCCTCCGATGGAAAGTTCGGTGGGCTGCTCACGTTCTTGATCTTCCTTGGGAATGGCACTGTCCCACTCCTTTGGGTCATCATTTGGTTTTCGTGAAGCCATTGCCATCTGGTAAGCCCGTATGTCATGCTTGATCAAGTACCGCAGGTCCTTTAACGGGACACGATCCCCGGCCCGTATCCTTGCGGCGATCTTATTGCAGGCTTTCTGAATCTCCATCATTTTTCGCATACTGTCCAAGGCTTGCGCTTCCGGAGAATTTTGCGCATCTTCCTTCGCCTGTGCGATGGCTTTGAGCCGGTTCTGCATTTGAACGACTGCAAGTACCTGCTTTGACAGCGTTACCTGGTCGCTTTTACCGCGGCCGCCGGCCAAGGGGGATGAAACGCCAATATTTTTCTCCTTCAAACCAGAAGTACCATAGCCGCGAAAGAAACCGCCGGCCGCATTTACTTTCATAGCGTCCACCTCCTAATGATTCGATCAATTCCAACTCTTACGTTGTACGCTTGGGCTTTGCTGACCAAGAATTGCTCTTCTATCATTTGATTCGGCCAAAAATAAGAAAACTTTACTGATCAAAAAGCTGAAAAAAGAGGTGGGATTTTAGGCACAACGATCATGTTGGTCGGTAGGCAGCCGTCATAAATGTAAAAAAGTCGCCGCGAACGCTATGGCGTCCGCGGCGATGATGGAGCAGGTGAAGGGAATCGAACCCTCGTGTTCAGCTTGGGAAGCTGACATTCTGCCATTGAACTACACCTGCTTATTTCCCTGAAAGCCTCCCTACTATACCATATTTTTCATGTAAATGCAAGTGGAAATTTGTCATAAAAAAAATTTGTTATTCCAATGCAGAACAAGGCCGCCCCAAGTGGGGCGGCCTTGTTTGGAATGCAGATTAAGAAACTTTGGCGCGCTTCATGGTCAGCAGGAAGCCCACCATGAGCACAAGGCCAACAGGCAGAGCAATGATTCCAGGCAGACCGTTGATGGCCAGGATACCGGCGAGCAGGTAGCTGATTCCGGAAATCACCGCACAGGAGATGGCGTAGGGAAGCTGCGTGGAGACATGGTTCACGTGGTCGCACTGGGCGCCAGCGGAAGCCATGATGGTGGTGTCGGAGATGGGGGAGCAGTGGTCGCCGCACACCGCGCCGGCCATGCACGCGGAGATACAGATGATGGCCAGGGGGTTGTCCATGGAGAAGACGTTCTGAACAATGGGGATCAGAATGCCGAACGTGCCCCAGCTGGTTCCAGTGGCAAACGCGAGCAGACAGCCGATCACGAAGACGATCACGGGCAGGAACATCTGCAGGTGCTCGGCGCTGCGGACAAAGTCGCGGACAAAGTACTTGGCACCCAGAGAATCGGTCATGCTCTTCAAAGTCCAGGCAAAGGTGAGGATCAAAATGGCGGGAACCATGGCCTTGAAGCCCTCGGGGATGCAGCCCATCATTTCCTTGAAGCTCATGGAGCGGCGCAGGAAGTAGTAGATAAAGGCGAAGAGCAGTCCGAAAGCGGAACCAAGCATCAGGCCCACAGAGGCATCGGAATTGGAGAATGCGGAGACAAAGTCGCTGCCGGAGAAGAAGCCGCCGGAGTAGATCATACCAATCACGCAGCAGATCACCAGCACGATAATGGGCAGCACCAGATCCATGACGGTGCCCTTGGTGTCGTCGATCTCCTCGTCCAGCATAGCGTAGGGGTTGGAGCCGGAGAACAGGTCACCCTTTTCCCGGGCGTTGCGCTCGAACTTTGCCATGGGGCCGAAGTCCACATTGAACAGGATCAGGCCCAGCATCATAACGATGGTCAGCAGGGCGTAGAAGTTATAGGGGATAGCCCGAATGAACAGATTCAGCCCCTGGCCATCCTCGGCAAAACCGGACACAGCGGCCGCCCAGGAGGAGATGGGAGCAATGATACACACGGGGGCGGCAGTGGCATCGATGATGTAAGCCAGCTTGGCGCGGGAAACCTGATGCTTATCGGTGATGGGACGCATCACGCTGCCCACAGTGAGGCAGTTAAAGTAGTCATCAATGAAGATGAGGCAGCCCAGAAGAACCGAAGCCAGCTGTGCGCCGGCACGGGATTTAATGTTCTTCTTGGCCCAGCGGCCGAAAGCGGCAGAACCGCCGGCCTTGTTCATCAGGCACACCATGGTACCCAGAATGACCAGGAAGATCAGGATGCCCACATTATAACTGTCGGACAGGGAGGCCACGATGCCGCCGCTGAACACATGATTGAGGGTCCCCTCAAAGGAGAAATTGGAGTAGAGCAGGCCGCCCACCACAATTCCGATGAACAAAGAAGAATAAACCTCTTTGGTGATCAGGGCCAGTGCAATGGCGATGATGGGGGGCAGAAGGGCCAGGGCAGTGTTGTAATAATTGCTGGGGGACTGGACATAGCCGGTGCCGTCGCAGGTCTCACAGGTAACTGCCTCACCCTCGTCGGAGAGGACGATACCTACGCTGCTGCAGTCAGGACAGGTGATCATTTTGGTGCCTGTCTCCTCAGTAGGATCTCCGGCAGCAAAGGCGGTGGTGGCCAGAGCCAAAACCATCATGACAAGAATGATGGCACGCACAGGCCAGGATCTTCTAGCTCTCATTTCAATTCCCTCCAAATTTTGTTTGGGCCGCACACGCCGTTGAGCGCAAACAAAAAGCCACGGTGCGCAGCGCGCTCCATGGCAAACCGGATGCCCCCGAATACTCAGAGACCTCTGGATAGCGCTCCACATACTCGTGACAGTCCGCGGGATGTTTTCCCTACGGCCCAGACCGCACGGCCCAGGCAGACCGTTCGATCTTCGGCGGAGCTCCCTCTCCCGGGGGACGGCTGCCTGGCCTTGTCCCACGGTACGCATGAGCGCCGCGCCTCTATCCATGATGAAATTGGGATTGCAAGTATGGTATCACGGTCTTTCATACTTGTCAAGGAAAAATGTGAAATTTCTGTTAACGGGCAGAAGGCTGTGGGACCTCCATGAAAAATGTCAGCGTGCCGGTGGCGACAGTTTTGTTCTGAGCGTTGCGAATGTCTACTTGAATGACCGAAAGCTTTCGCCCCAGCTTTTTGGGTGTGGCTTCGCAGTACAGGTCTCCATAAGCGGGGCGGAGATACTCCATGGTGGTGGAGCTGGTGACGCAATGCCCGCCTTTGGAGCAGGCGCAGCTACCCGCCACGGTGTCTGCCAAAGTGGCAATGGCGCCGCCGTGGATCATACCATGGGGGTTGATGGAGTTAGGGCCGGCATGGAGCACGCCCCGTGCAAGTCCAGGCTCCACATAAGTCAGCTCGATGCCATTTTCATAGGCAAACTGGTGAGGCGCGTTGATGGCATCCAAGATTAGGTGGTTGTTTTCCTCCATAAAAGCACTTCCTTTGTTAAATTGCTGCCATGATATCATGTTTTACATGGACTGGCAAGCCCGTAAGCTACCAAATTACCAGGCGCAGCATAGGATGGCTGGGAGCGGCCCGTGATTTTCTGAGAAGAAGGAGTACTTATATGGAAAAAATAACGTTACCTCCCGTAAGTGGAGAGAAGATCGACCAAGATACCTTCCGCAGGGTCTGGGATCGGGTCATGCCGGACCAGACAAATAGCCCCATTGCGGTGGAGGGGGATTCGGTGCGGACAGTGGTTCCGGAGACAGCCGCCCCGGGGCAGACCTCCCCACAGCCGGAATCCCCCGGACAGGAAGGGCAGACGCAGGAGACTCAGTTGGAACCTGAAAAACTGGACCATGAGGAGCAAAATCCCGAGCGCACGCCCGTTCCTTCTTGCACAGCGCAGGGGACTGAAACTGGAGCGGGCTGCCCCTGCACCGGGGAGCCTGAGCTGTGCCTGGGGGAGGGGTCCAGCGGGGACAGCCGGCGGCTGGAAGAACTGATGTCCATGGCCCGCAGGGGAATGTTGGCAGGGCAGGCCTTGGCCTGTCGGACAGGCGGCAGCTGCGCCCGGGCGATGGGAAATCTGGCCAGTGATCACCGCCTGGCACTGAAGCGGTTGTCCGCGGCTTACTTTCTGATTACCGGGAAACGGTTTCGCCCCTGCTGTCCGTCCCCGGAGCTTCCTTCCTCCGTGTGTCTGGCCTTGCGGGAGCAGTTTATATGGGAGCAAAGGTGGGAACACTGTAACCGGCAAGCGGCCGAACACACTCAGGACCCCTGTCTCAAGGCACTTTATGAAGAATTGGGGCAAGAGGGGAAGCTGCACGCCGGAACCATCCGCTCCCTGCTGGAACAGATGACTTGACGGAGCGCTGCGTAGGGGAGTAAACTAGAGCAAAACAATGGTACGGCAGTTCCTGCTGGGGTACGGACTGTCCGGCCGGAAAAGAGGGGCATATGAGAGAAGAATTTACCTATGCTTCCACAGATGGAATCCATACCATTCATGCGGTGGCATGGAAGCCGGAGGGGACGCCCAGGGCGGTGGTGCAGATCGTGCACGGGGTGGCCGAATATGCCGGACGCTATGAGCCTTTGGGACAGTATTTGTCAGAGCACGGCTTTCTGGTATGCGGTGAAGACCACCTGGGGCACGGCCTGACGGCCAAAGATGGAACGTTTGGCTATTTTGGCCCACAAAACGGCTGGGACTTTGTGGTTCGGGACGTGCGGCGCCTGAGAAAACTAGTGGGAGAACACTACCCGGGGATTCCATATATCCTGTTGGGCCACTCCATGGGGTCCTTTTTGACACGCACCTACCTCATCCGCTGGCCTGGTACTGTAAACGCTGCGGTCCTGTCTGGAACAGGACAGGAGAAAGCACCTTTGGTGGCCCTGGGAAAAGGCATCTCCGGCATGGTCGGCACGCTGCGGGGGCGGGACTATGTGAGCGATCTGGTATATGATATGTCCATGGGGAGCTACAACAAGCAGTTTCGTCCCAATCAGACCTCCAGCGATTGGCTTAGCCGGGATGAGGAACAGGTCAGAGCGTTTCAGAAAGACGAACTGTGTTCTTTCCGTCCTACCGTGACCATGTTCCGGGATATGCTGGGAGGCATCCAGTTTATCGGCAAGAAAAAGAATTTGGCAAAGATGGACAAAAACACGCCGATCTATTTCTTTTCCGGCGACCAGGACCCGGTTGGAAGCATGGGAAAAGGCGTAACAAAAGCTGCGCAGATGTTCCGGGATGGGGGCTGTCAGGATGTGACGGTGAAGCTCTACCCAGGCGGACGACATGAGATGCTCAATGAAATAAACCGTCAGCAGGTTATGGAAGACCTGTTGGCATGGCTGGAGAGCAAAAACTTCTAAAGGAAAATCCCTTTACATGATTTCGACGATCATGTAAAGGGATTTTTTCTGCGCTGCAAGATATATAAAGATAAATTACTTTACAGCGATAGCCTCAATTTCACACAGCACGCCTTTAGGAAGATCCTTGACAGCGACACAGCTGCGGGCGGGCTTGGAGATGAAATACTGAGAATAGACTTCGTTAAAGGCGGCAAAATCGCCCATATCGGCCAGGAAGCAGGTGGTCTTCACCACTTTGGAGTAATCCACCCCGGCGCTTTCCAGAATGGCGCCTACATTTTTACAGCTCTGGGCAGCCTGGGCGGCGATGCCCTGAGGAATCTCGCCGGTGGCGGGGTCCACGGGGATCTGGCCGGAAGTAAAAATAAAGCCGTTGGCTTCGTAGCCCTGAGAGTATGGGCCAATGGCGCCGGGGGCGCTGGAAGTTTCCAAAATTTTCATAGTAGATCGTCCTTTCTAATTTTATGCTGTAGTGGGAGTACCCCACAGAACGCCATAACAGACTGCGGTTAAAGGAGAATCATTTCAGCAGGGCACGCATGACCCCGGTATAACAGTGACAGACCTTAACCAGCTGGTCGATTTCAATATACTCGTCCACCGTATGGGCCAAATTCTCCCGGCTTGGACCCAGACCCAGGGTTTTGATTCCCGCCTCGCCGGCATAGTGGCTGCCGTTGGTGCAGAAGTTGTATCGGGTGATTTCAGGGGCGTAGCCCATCTCATGCAGCTCATGATACACCGCCTGGACGAAGTCAGCATTTTCATCGAAGAGCCAGCCGGGGAAGAAGCGCTCTCCCTGGATTTCATTGCCTGTGTGGCACATCTCTTTGCCTTGTGCGTAGCTGACTTGTACCTTCAACTCCGGGTCCTCGTTCTGCATCCGGTCCAGCAGGGCCTGAATGGGGGCCAGGACGCTTTCCATGGTTTCTCCCACTAAAAGCCGCCGGTCGTAGGTCGCCCGGCAATATTCAGGAACCACAGAGGCGCCGGGATAAGGGCTGGACTTGATGTCGGTCAGTTCCAGAATCCCATCACCCAGGACGGGGTGGTGTGTGGGTGTCAGGGTACGGATGGCCTCGATTACCCGGGCCATTTTATATACCGCGTTGATGCCCTTTTCCGGGTTGGCGCTGTGACAAGGCTTGCCAAAGGTTTCCACCACGATTTCCGCCCTGCCACGCTGGCCGATCTTCAGATTCAGCTGGCTGGCTTCGCCGATGATCACATAGTCCGGCTTGACATAGGCGCTGATGGCCCTGGCTGCCACACCTTCAAAGCACTCCTCATGGACCACGCCTGCCACATAAATTTCCCCGGCAAAGTCCCGGCCAGTCTCCCGCGCAAAGTTCGCCGCCGCGCAGGCCATAGCGGCGACAGCTCCTTTCATGTCGGAGGTGCCCCGGCCATAGATCCGGCCATCTTCGATTTGGGCGGCGAAGGGATCGTGAGTCCAGGCGTTGGGGTCTCCAACCGGGACGGTGTCGATATGGCCGTCAAAGAGAAGGCGGGGGCCGGGGCGGCTGCCCTTGATGCAGCCGATCACACTGCCATATTGATCCACATGGACGCTGTCAAAGCCATTGGCCTCAAAAAACTCTTTCAGCGCGGCCACCACGCCGGCCTCGTGGCCGCTGGTACTGGGAGAGCGCACCAATGTTTGGCACAGCTCTACCACTTGATTTTTCTGCGCTTCTGTTAACATGATATCTCTCCTCCCGGACAATCAGTCCTCAAATCCGTTGGAATATTTGCCGCCCCAGACCACTTTACGGTAGTTATCCCGGTCGGTGTCGCCCTCTGTGCTGATGAAGAGCAGACGGCTGTTTTCATCCAGATGAAGAGCTTCACGCAGGCTGAGCAAGCTCTTGTGCAGCAACAGGTTGGCTGCGCAGCCCAGAGAAGCGGCTCCCGACTCGCCGGAGACGATAGGGGTGTCGCCCCGTTGGGGGGCGGCCAGGATACGCATTCCATCCGCCGCGGCGTACTCCGGGCAGCTGAGGAACGCATCGGCGCATTCGCGGAGAACGTCCCAGGCGATGGTACAGGGCTCGCCGCAGGCCAGACCGGCCATGATGGTGTCCATATTTCCGGTGACAAAGTGGAGTGTACCGTCGTTTGCCTGGGCGGTGCGGAAGATGCAGTTGGCTTTGTTGGGCTCCACGATAGTCAGGAAAGGACGCTGCTCCTCATAGTAGGAGGAGAAGAAACCGGCCATAGCTCCGGCCATACTGCCCACGCCGGCCTGGAGGAAGAGATGGGTGGGCGGGGGAGCGCCCTCCGACTCCAACTGCCGGACGATTTCATAGCCCATAGTGGTATAGCCCTGCATGATCCAAAGAGGGATGTCCGTATACCCCTCCCAGGCGGTGTCCTGAACCATGACCCAGCCCTGTTCCTGAGCTTGGCGGTTGGCCAGACGTACCGCTTCGTCGTAGTTAAGATCGGTAATGGAGGCATCGGCCCCCTCGGCCTGAATGTTGTGAAGCCGCTCCGGAGCGCTGCCCTTGGGCATATAGACCACAGAGTGCTGTCCCAACTGGTGAGCGGTCCAAGCTACGCCGCGGCCGTGATTCCCGTCGGTAGCGGTGACAAATGTCACATCACCCAGCCGTGCCCGGATTTCCGGGGAGAGAATGCGGCTGGCGGGAAGCGCGGTGATATCCTCCCCCAGGCGTTGCGCGATGTACCGTCCCATGGCGTAGCTGCCGCCCAGGACTTTAAAGGCATTAAGGCCAAAACGAAAGCTCTCATCCTTTACCCGAATCTCCTTGACACCAAGAGCCTGGGCCAGTCCAGGCAGACTGGTGAGGGGAGTGGGCTGATAGATGGGAAAACTGGCGTGAAAATCATGGGCTTTTTGCGCTTCCTCTATGGAAAAGCTGGAAAATTTGGGAGCGCAGCGTTTCTCCCGGGGAAGCGTAGCAAGCTGGAAGGATTCCATGACAGATCGGTTCTCCTCTCTCTGGCCTGGCGGCCATTTTTGATTGTGGGAAAATCGCGCCCACCTGGCGCGGGTCCGCCCCTATTATAGCGCCTTGGGGCGGAAAGAGCAATCCCGAGGATGAGGAAAGACCCCGGCGCAGCAGGGCGGTGCAGGAGAGTGACAATCACCGACAAAATCTAAAAAAAGCGGCGGAACTTGACCGCTTAAAGGGTCAGTTCCGCCACTTGAGGCTGGCTGTGAGGGTGGTCTGGACGTGTGAAACCGAAATGATAAGTCGGTCGGCCCAGTGTGAAAAAAGCATCAGAATCTTTGTCCGGCCAGCGGCCCAATAGCTGGCTTCGGCCAGCAAAATCCCGCCGAGCGCATCCACGACCACGTGCTGACGTGTGGTAAGGGTGGACAGACAAATCAGCCCCGCTACGATTCCGGACAGGCCGGCGGCCCAGCGGGGAAGCCCTTGGTGGCGGCGGATGCCGATGAAGCACAGCCAACTGACCAGGCAGTGGATGGAAGGAAACAGGTTGGTGGGCGAATCTACCTGATAGACAAACCGCATGAGATGGTCCCACAAACCGGAACCGGGGACAGGGGGACGCAGGTTTGTGGTGGGCAGCAGAAGAAAAAAGATAAGACAGACCCCTTTAGCCAGAAAGTCAGCGCAAAAGAAGCGGTATGCCTCCGATCTCTCCTGCCTGGCCAGCATGATGTAGCACAAAGCCCAATAGAGAAAGCAGCCCAGGTAAATGGACACAGTCCAGGGGAGAAATGGGATCAGATGATCGATCTCCAGTTCCAGAATCTGGTGGGGAAAATTCCTGGCCAGAAAGTTGCCCCCATAATATACGCTCTGGTTCCAGATGACCGCGGCCAGAGGGAGCAGCCAGACTTGAGCAGTTTGTCTATTCATGGGCAGCTTCTCCCGTTCCGCTGGCGATCCACATACCCTGGCGTACCCGAATTTCCCCGCCATCCAAAAGGCTGGGAATCAGACGGGGCAGCAGTTGGATGCGGCCCCGCTCAAAGAGCAGCACGATGGTGGAACCGGCCAGTTCAAAGCGCCCCATTTCGGACCCTTTCCGAAACCGGCCGCTCTCCCGCTGGGGGACGATCCCGCCCACCACCAAAGCTCCCACCTCTGTCTGGACCACCGGACCGAAGTGCTCTGTAGCCAGCAGGGTCCACATTCTGCGGTTGAGGGTGTATACAGGGAAGACGGAGCAGGCGGCATCCTGAACGCTGTGGAGGGTGCCGGGGATAAAGTTGTTTTTCCCCTGAAAGCCGTCATCAATGTAGCAATAGTGGTGGTAGTCAGAGGCCTCCAGCCGGAGGATCAGGCAGTCGCCGCCATGATAGCGCTGGCCCAGATCTGGGTCCTGGAGCAGGTCCTCCAAACGGTAAGAAAAGCCTTTGATGGGGAAGCTGCTGTCTGCCCGAATCCGGTGGTGGCTCAGCCACCCGTCACAGGGGCTGATCAGGTGGTGGGGAGCGGGATCGAACATAAGCTCGCCCCGTTCCCGGGCAAAGAAGTCCCGGAAGGTCGCGTAACTTTGGCGCTGTTCTCGGGTGAGCGGGATTCCGTGCCGTTTGGCGTACCACCCCACCATAGGGCGAGACCACCGGGAGCGGAGAAAACGGACGGCGATCCGGTCGGCCCGAGTGCGAAGGATCAGCGCCAAAATCCACCGTCCCAACCGTGTCCGATACAGAAAACGAACAGCGGAGGAGTTCCCGTTCATAAATTCACCCCCACCAGCAAAATGAGAAGGCCGGCTCCCCCGCACAGCAGCATTCCCAGCTTTCCCAGCAGCGCCGGTTTTTTCAGCTCAAAGGGAGTGAGGAAGGCCAGAGCCATTGCCAGCAAAAGCGCAGGTCCGGCCCAATAGAGGGATCGGCCGGCCATGCCGCAGACGCCCACGAGGAGAGGCAGAAGCAGGGCCACTGTGGTGACCGGCAGCCCAAGATAGACCTCTCTGGGCTGTTGAGTTTTTGACTGGCGTTCCTCTTCGTCCACGTTAAACCAAGCCAAGCGGATGAGGGTGCAGAGAAGATAAACCCCGCTGATGGCGAAAGCCCAGGGATTTTCAGAAGCTGCCCGGCAGATAAACATAGCCGGCAGGACGCCAAAGCAGATCAGGTCGCTGAGAGAGTCGATTTGGATGCCAAAGCGTTTTTCCTGCTGGGTGCGGACCTTGGTTGAGGCAATTTTTCCGTCAAACATATCACATACCCCGGAGATCATCAGACAGGTCAGCGCGCTTTTGAAGTCGCCGTTTACGGTGAACGAAATTCCAACAAAAGAGACCAGCATTCCAAAATAGGTCAAAATAACGGTATAGTTGTAAACACCCAGCATATTGATTCCTCCCATATTATTTGGCAACATAAGCAAAAAAGAGACTGTACCCCAAAATGCACCAGGGCTTGCCCAATACAATGATCCAGGTAAACCGTTTCGCGGACATTCCGGTCAGGCCGGAGAAGTAACACAAAAAGTCATCGGGAGCCAAAGGTAGCAGAATAGCCAGAAAAAGTATCACGGTGTAGCTTCGCCGGCGGTTGAGCCAAGCCACAAAGGAGTCATACTTTTCCAGCGGGATCATGCACCTGACCAAGCTGCTTCCAAAGTGCCGGGCCAGGAAAAAGGCGATGAGAGAGCCGGCGCTGATGCCGATGTAGTTGCACCAGAAGCCGCCCATGGCCCCAAACATACCGGCCCCGACGATACAGCCCAGAAATCCGGGAAGCACTGGCAGGATCACCTGGATGGCCTGAATTATTGTCAGGACCACAGGTGCCAACAGACCAAAGCTTCCGATGTAGGCACGAAAAGATTCAATGGACTGAAAGTGCCCGTCCAGGTAACCGCGGAGCAGAAACAACCCGGACAGAACCAGCAGAATGGCCAGAAATGCGGTGAGCAGGCGCTTAAAGGAAAGGGCGTTTGCCATACGAGCTTCAGACCTCCTTACCTGAGGATCACCATCTTATCGCAAGGTGGTGTGATGGCCCAAGTATAGAGCGGATTCCTTAACATAGCGGTGGGGAACATCTTAAGAAATCTGAAGTTTGAAAGGTCTGTCTACCACAAAAAGGAAGAACGCGGTATAATGTATCCAGAAGAAAAGGGGGCGAGCGAGTGGAACGCCAGAAAATTTTGTTTGTGGACGACGACCCGGAGATCCGGGAAGTGCTGCGTCTGTTGCTGGAAAGTGAAGGATATCAGGTGATCGAGGCGGCCAGCGGAGCCCAGGTGCTGGAGAAACTGGACGACTCGGTGGGGCTGGTGATCCTGGATGTGATGATGCCCGGCATGAACGGGTATGGGGTGTGTGCGGAGATTCGCAAGCGTTCTGCGGTGCCGGTACTGTTCCTGACTGCCAAATCCCAGGATTCGGACAAGACATTGGGCTTTTCTGCGGGCGGGGATGACTATCTGGTCAAGCCCTTTTCCTATAGTGAGTTGATTTCCCGGGTAAAGGCCATGCTCCGGCGTTATTATGTGTATGGAGCCAAACAGACAGATCCCCAGCCGGTCATCCGCTGCTGCGGCACCGTGGAGATCGATCCCCGCCAGTGCACCGTGCGGCAGGAGGGGCGGGAAGTGTCTCTGACGGAGACGGAGTACCGGATCTTGCTGCTTCTGGCCTCCCATCCGGCCAAGGTGTTTTCTGTACAGAATATTTATGAAAGTGTCTGGAACGAGCCGTACTTCTATAGCTCCAACAACACGGTCATGGTCCATATCCGCAATATCCGCCGCAAGCTGGGGGATGATCCGCAAAACAGCCGGACCATCCGTACCGTATGGGGAAGAGGGTATCGCATTGAGTAAGGGACGAAGTTTAAGTATACAGTTGTTTTTCGGTGTGCTGGGTTCCCTTTTGGCGGCGGTCGCAGTATTTTTCGTGGTGTTCTGGGGGGAAATGTACCTGCTGGAGAAGACGGTCTATGGATATTCCTTTATGGAAAAAATGGCCGGCCGCCAGTTTGAACGGCTGCAAAATTATGTGGTGGAAGAAGCAGTCACACCGGAAAATCTGCGGCCGCTGGATATCTGGTGCGGACGGGGGGACAAGGTCTATCTGGTGCTTTACCAGGATGGGCAGCTGCTCTATGAGTCCTACTATACCTCTCTGGAACAGGCCCCTGAGGAAATGTATGACCCGGCCTGGGAAGATCCGGAGCGGGAATATGCCCTGGTGCTGAGCGATGGTACCCAGACCCAGGCCTTTTTGTACTACTACGTCGGAGATGCCTATTATTACTGGGCGGTTGTTTTGTCTGGGTTCTGCAGTTTTTTGGTGTTTTCGTTCTGCTTCATCTCATTTGTCCATCGGAAGCTGCGATATATCCAGCAGCTGAAAAACGAGTTGGACATTCTGGCTGGAGGAGATCTCAGCTACCAGGTTACCGTGCGGGGAAACGATGAGCTGGGAGAACTGGCGGAGGGGCTTGAGCAAATGCGCCGCTCCATTGCAGCCCACCAGGCAGCGGAGGAGCGGATGCGTCTGGCCAACTCTGAGCTGGTCACTGCCATGTCCCACGACCTGCGCACGCCGCTCACCTCTCTTCTAGCCTATTTGGAACTGATGGAACGGGGGAAGTATGAAAACGAGGAACAGCTTTCACACTTTATCCGGCGCAGCCTGGAGAAGACCATGCAGATCAAAACCATGGCCGATCAGCTCTTTGAGTACGTTTTGGTCTATTCCTCTGAATGGGAGCCACAGGATTTGGAACGGAGGGATGGGGATGAGCTGCTGTGCCATCTGGTGGGAGAGTATGCTTTTTCCCTGGAAAACCAAGGTTTTCAGGTAGAACAGGAATTAAAGCAGCTGAATGGGCAGATTTGCGTCAACCTTGGCTTGCTCCGGCGGGTGTTTGATAATTTATATGCCAACCTTTTAAAATACGCTGATTTGGCTTACCCGGTGGAAATCCGCTGCTGGCGGGAGGAAAATCAGGTGTACCTGTCGCTGTGCAACCGTGTTTCCCAGAGCCGAGATCAGATGACCGGCACCAACATCGGTCTGAGTACCTGTGAAAAGCTCCTCAGCTGCCATGGGGGAAGCTTCTCTTATTGGGAGGAGAACGGGTACTTCCAGACACAACTTACCCTGCCTGTATATTCAGGAGAATCATTCGTTCCAGAAAAACCGGAAATATGAAATAAACAGCCCCCGCTCCGATGCGATCATTCGGAGCGGGGGCTGTTTATTGCATGGACGAACTCGGCTTGATTTTCTGAGGAGAGATAGAAGAAAAATATGAATTAAGAATCGTTAAGAAGTTCGCAGGTAAAGGATTAAGAAATCGGGAGTAGAATGTGCACCATCAGGGACAGCTCCCCTGAAATGACAGGAAAGGAACGATGGAACGGATGTGGACCAGAAAACGAACCATTCAATACAGTGTGATATTCATCCTTGCACTGGCCGTTCCTGCTTTGATGCTGGCCAAGCGGATACGCGCGAGGAAGCGGAGATGGAGCGCCTGAAAAACAGTACGGAAGGAAGTACATACCATGAATATGTTGGTCAAACGTAAATTCAGAAGCGCAATGGCGCTGGCTCTCGCTTTGGTTATGTCGGCGTCCGTGATGACCGGGTGTACCGGGAAGGGCGGCGGAGAAAAACCCACCACTTTCGTGACACAAAGTCAGGATGACGGCAAGAGTGGCGATAAAAGCACGGAAAAGAACAGCGGCGAGAGCAGCTATGCAGGCAGCAAGAGCGCGGAGAGCAAAGCCGGTGTGCACAACGGGAAGATGGGCCTGAGAGAGCGCAGAACGGATTCGGATCGGTCCTTGAAGCAGAAGGACAGTCAGAAGGACGGTGCCAAGAAAGACCGCACGGAGAAGGACAGCTCCAAGAAGAACAGCCTCAAGAAGGACCGCACGGAGAAGGACAGCTCCAAGAAGAACAGCGTCAAGAAGGACCGCACGGAGAAGGACAGCTCCAAGAAGAACAGCGTCAAGAAGGACCGCACGGAGAAGGACAGCTCCAAGAAGAACAGCCTCAAGAAGGACCGCACGGAGAAGGACAGCTCCAAGAAGAA
>CALWOP010000025.1 GCA_944383195.1 uncultured Oscillospiraceae bacterium | reverse complement strand
GCCAACAAGGTCAAGGGCATCCGCTGCGCCCTGTGCACCGATACCCTCACCGCGGAGATGACCCGCCGCCACAACGATGCCAACGTGCTGGCCATGGGCGCAGGAATCGTAGGCCCCATGATGGCCGAGCGCATTGTGGATACGTTCTTGTCCACCGAGTTTGAAGGCGGCCGCCACGCCCGCCGGGTGGCCAAGCTCATGGAGATCGAGCAATGATCCTCCTCCCCCCCTTTCCCCAGCACGACAAAGGGCCCTGACCATCTGGTCAGGGCCCTTTGCCTGTGTGTGTTGTAAAAGGAGAGGGAGAAATGGGAGATACAGTTTGTAGCTTGGCTACAATGATATGATAAAAGATATTTAAGGCAAAATCGTGACTTTCTCGTGAACTTTTTGTGAACGTTTTCCCCTTATTTGCGACAAAAAGCCCCGGCTGTGTGACCGGGGCTTTTTGCCTGTGTGTTGTAAAGGAGAGAGAATAGAGATATGTCTTGTTCACTTGGCTACGATGACATCATAAACTAAGAATAAGGCAAAACCGTGACCACAAAATGAACTTTTTGTGAATGTTGTCTGGGAAAGGCGGGAATTCTTTCTTGACTTGCGCCGGGGCAGCGTGCCATAATAATGGATAATTCTTTTGGTGTATTTTTCCGTTGTGAGGTGCATCTCATCGTGAATTTCATCGTTCAGCTTTGTCTGCGGGGAGAAGATCCCCAGTCCCCCCAGGCCCGCCGCCGGTGCGGGACCATTGCCGGTACTATGGGCATTCTGCTCAATCTGTTGTTGTCTGGCAGCAAACTGCTGGCCGGACTGCTCACCGCCTCGGTGGCCATGACCGCCGACGGCTTAAACAACCTCTCCGACGCGGCCACCTCGGTGGTCACTCTCATCGGCTTCCGCCTGGCCGGTCAGGAGGCGGACGCCGACCATCCCTTTGGCCACGGAAGAATTGAATATGTGGCCGGGCTCATCGTCTCTCTGGCCATTCTGCTCATGGGGGTCGAGGTGGGCCGCTCGGCGGTGGACTCCCTGCTCCACGCCTCTGAGCCCGACTTTTCCCCCCTGGCCGTGGGTATTTTATGCGCGGCCATCCTGGTAAAATTCTGGATGTTCTGGTTTAACCGCACGTTAGGCCGCCACATCGGCTCAGCCGCCATGGAGGCCACCGCTGCCGACTCCCTGTCCGACACCCTGTCCACCGCGGTGGTCCTTCTCTCCACCCTGCTGGGTCACTTTTTCCAGCTCCATGTGGACGGTCTGGCAGGACTTCTGGTGTGCGCCTTCATTCTGAAAACCGGCTGGGAGGCCGCCCGGGACACCCTGGACCCCCTGCTGGGCCGGCCCATGGACCCGGAGCTGGCCGCCGACATTGACAAGCTGGTGCTGGGTCACGATCACATCCTGGGCATCCACGACCTGGTCTACCACGACTACGGCCCCGGCCGGGCTATGATGTCCTTCCACGCGGAGGTACCCGCCGACGGCGACCTGCTGGAGATCCACGACATCATCGACCACATCGAGCGGGAGCTGAAAGCCAAGCACCATATTGAAACGGTGATCCACATGGACCCTGTGGTCTGCGACGACAGCACCTCCGCCCTGCGCGGGCAAGTGGAGGAGCTGACGAAAAAGCTGGACCCGGCCCTGTCCATCCACGACTTCCGCATGACCGCCGGCCCCATCCACACCAATATCATTTTTGATGTGGTGGTGCCTTACGGCTTCCGCCTGTCCGACGGCCAGGTGCGGGATGAGCTTTCCCAGGCCATCCACGCCCTCTCCCCCCGGTATTACGCCGTCATCCAGGTGGACCACTCCTATGTGGACGGCCGGGGCGGTTCCAAAACCGCTCCCGCCTCGTAATTCACAAATTATTCACCCAAGGAGCGTTGTTTGCGGTATAATAAATATAAATTACTTAAAATGGGGTGACACTTATGCCCAAAAAAGTTCTGATCGTGGAAGATGACGGAAACATTGCCGAGCTGCTCCATCTCTATCTGGAAAAAGAGGGGTTTGAGACTCAGGTCGCCAAGGATGGCGGTCGGGGGGTGGAGCTGTTCCGCTCCTTTCAGCCCGACCTGGTCCTGCTGGACATCATGCTGCCCATTATGGACGGCTGGTCCGTGCTGAAAAAGATCCGGGAAACGGAAAAGACCCCGGTCATCATGCTCACCGCCAAAGGCCAGACCGAGGACAAGGTGGCCGGACTGGAGCAGGGGGCGGACGACTACATCGTCAAGCCCTTTGAGATGAAAGAAGTCCTGGCCCGCATCCATGCGGTCCTGCGCCGGAGCGGTGGGGAAGAGGAAACAGGGGAGAAGAAGCTCACCTTTGACAAGCTGGTCATCAACCTGGATTCCTATGAGCTGCTGGTGGACAACCAGCGGGTGGATACCCCGCCCAAGGAGCTGGAGCTGCTGTTCCATCTGGCCTCCTCCCCCAACCGGGTGTTTACCCGCAACCAGCTTTTGGACGAGGTGTGGGGCTTTGACTACTTCGGCGACAGCCGCACCGTGGATGTACACATCAAGCGTCTGCGTGAAAAGCTGGAAAACGTCAGCGATCAGTGGCGTCTGAAAACCGTCTGGGGCGTGGGATATAAATTCGAGGTGGGCCCCGCCTCCTGATTCCCCTCCCCGGAGGATGCGATACCAAGGAGGTGAGGTATTGTGCGCTCTCTCTATAAGCGTCAGCTGACCATGATGGTGGGCATCATGATCTTGTCGTTCACCCTGTTGTCCGCCGCGTTCATGCTGTTGTCCTACCGATATCTCATTTCAGAGAAGCGGGATTCTCTGGAGCGCAACGCCGGCTATATCGCCGGGTTTACCGCCCTTTATTATCAGGAGTACCGGAACATTCAGGATGAGCTGTACAGCAGCTACGTGGCCAACATCGCCCTGATCTCCGACTCCTTTGTGATCGTGGCAGGTCCCGACGGCGAGATCTTATATGCCACCGACGGCTCCAAGATTTACGACTACCAAAACGCCGCCCTCCCCGCTTCCGTCACCAACCAGATCCTGCGCCACGGGACCTATGCCGGCCTGACCAATCTGGATGGGATCTTCCCCGAGCGCCGGTACACAGCCGGCCTGCCTATCAACGTCAATCTGCTGGGACAGACCATCAACCAGGGGCTGGTGCTGGTTTCCGCTGACGCCTCGAATCTATCCCAGATGTGGTCCGCCACCGCCACCATTTTCTTCTTCTCCGCGGTAGTGGTCCTGCTGATCTCTGTGATCGCCAGCACCATCACCTCCGCCCACCAGGCCAGGCCTCTGAACGAAATGGCGGAAGCGGCACGGAAATTCGGCCAGGGCGAATTTGACGTGCGGGTCACCAGCTACGAGGGCCGCTGTGATGAGATCAGCACCCTGGCGGAGGCGTTTAACGCCATGGCCAACTCTTTGGAAAAGGTGGAAACCCAGCGCGCGGAATTTATTGCCAATATTTCCCACGAGCTGAAGACCCCCATGACCACCATCGCCGGCTTTGCGGAAGGGATCTTGGACGGCACCATCCCCCCCGAACGGGAAAAGGAGTCCCTTCAGATCGTGGTGTCGGAGACCAGACGTCTCTCCCGCCTGGTCCGGCGGATGCTGGACCTGTCCCGGCTCAACGCCCTGGCGGAGAACTCCATCACCGCCCAGGAGACCTTTGACCTGACGGAGACCATGTCCCAGGTGCTCATCAGCCTGGAGAGTAAGATCACCAGCCGAAATCTGGACGTGGACGTACAGATGCCTGAGGACAAACTGATGGTGTGGGGCGACCCCGACTCCGTCACCCAGGTGTGCTATAACCTGCTGGATAACGCGGCCAAGTTTGCCGCCCCTGGAACCACCATCACCGTCCAGATCACCAAGAAAGACGGCAAGGCCGTTACCTGCGTGCGCAACCTGGGGGCCACCATCCCCCCCGAGGAGCTTCCCTTGCTCTTTGACCGGTTCCACAAGGCGGACTACTCCCGCTCCATGGACCGGGAAGGCGTGGGTCTGGGCCTGTACATCGTCAAAACGATTCTGGGCAACCTGAAAGAGACCATCAACGTCACCAGCGAAGACGGCGTGACTCAGTTTACCTTTACGCTGACGCTGGCATAATCACCTTTCTCAATGTTACGGCCCTGGGCCTCCGGGAGGGAATGTATGGACAACAATCACCAAAACGACCTTTGGCAGGGCGGCCCCTGGGAGCAGCCTGCCCCCACCTTTCCCACGCCGCCTCCCGTCCACATTCCCGCTCCCAGCCGCCGTCCCTCCCGTCCCGTCCTCCAGACCCGGCGCAAGGGGAAGAAGTGGCCGTGGATCGTGGGCCTGGTTTTTCTGGTGCTGATCCTGTGTGTCATCACCATTTTCCTGGATCGGTACGTGGTGCCCTCTTTCCAGTTTTCTTCCACCCAGCCCTATGGGGAGGAGCGGTTCCGCACAGAAGAGACCCAGTCCAGCACCCAGCCCCCGGATATTCCCCAGGCGGAGACCGGCACCGGCTTTACCCTCACCATCCACCAGGAGCACGGCCCGGCGCTGTCCCTCTCCCAGGTCCACAGCAAGGCCATTCCCTCTCTGGTGTCCATTGAGGCCTACTCCGATATCTATTTCAGCTCCGGCAGCGGAGTGATCCTCTCCCAGGACGGCTATATCCTGACCAACGCCCACGTGGTGGCCGGCGCCAATGATGTACGGGTCCAGCTCAGCGACAACCGTATATTCCCCGCCAGCCTGGTGGGGTTCAGCGCCCAGGAGGATCTGGCCGTTTTGAAAATCGAAGTGGACGGCCTGCCCGCGGCGGAGTTCGGCGACTCCAACGCTCTGGTCTGCGGCGAGGCCGTGTCCGCCCTGGGCGACTCCCTGGGCTATCGGGGCACCTTTACCGACGGGATCATCTCTGCCCTGGACCGGGAAATGGAAATGGACGACGGCTCCACCATGGTGCTCATCCAGACCAGTGCCGCCATCAATTTCGGCAACTCCGGCGGCCCGCTGCTCAATCAATACGGCCAGGTGGTGGGCATCAACACCATCAAGATCATCGCCGACGACGGCTCTGCGGAGTCTTTGGGCTTTGCCATTCCCTCCGCCCGCGCCAAGTATGTGGCAGACCATCTCATCGCCGGAGAGGAGATCCGCAACGCCGCCTTTGGCTTTACCGTCTCCATTGTCCAGCTCCCTGATGGCGGGCTGGAGCTTCTGGAGGTAGACCCCGCCAGCGACGCCTACGACAAGGGCCTGCGGGCAGAGGATATCATCCTCTCCGCCAACGGGGTGGATATCACCAGCACCCAGGATCTGATTCGTCTGAAGCAGTCCCTGGGCCCGGGAGACGTGGTGGAACTCACCTACCTGCGGGACGGTTCTGTCCACACCGCCCAGGTGGAACTGATGGACGCGGAACTATTTTCCTAACACCTGCGGCGCGGGGCATTGCCCCGCGCCGCCTTTATTTTCTCATTGCCCCGGGATGCCCGGCGTGCTATACTGTCTACAAAGGGGGAATGCCCGTGATTAACACCACATTGTGCTACATCCGCCGGGGCGAGGAATACCTGATGCTCCACCGTGTAAAGAAAAAGAACGACCTCAATCAGGACAAATGGATCGGCATCGGCGGAAAGTTTGAGGACAAGGAGAGCCCCGAGGACTGTCTGCTTCGGGAAGTCCGAGAGGAGACGGGCCTCACCCTCACCCGCTACCGCTATCGCGGCCTGGTCACGTTTGTCTCCGACCAGTGGCCCACCGAATATATGCACCTGTTTACCGCAGACGGTTTTACCGGGCAGCTGAAGGAATGTGACGAGGGGGATTTGGAGTGGCTGCCCTATGACCAGCTTCTGAAGATCCCCCACTGGGAGGGGGACGCCATTTTTCTCGATCTCATCCATCGGGACACGCCATTTTTCTCCCTAAAACTGTGCTATCATGGGGAGACACTGGTGGAAGCCGTGCTGGACGGAACGCATTTGAAGGGAGGCTCTCAGCCATGATCGTTACCATTCAATCCCAAACTCTTACCGTGGACATTGATTCCCTGGGGGCGCAGCTGGCCTCCATCCGCACCAAGGACGGCGAGGAATACCTGTGGCAGGGCGACCCGGATATCTGGGCCCGCCGGGCGCCCATTCTGTTTCCTTTCATCGGCCGGCTGAAAGACGGACGCTATCTGCTGAACGGTTCGCCCTACACCATCTCCACCCACGGCTTTGCTCGGGACATGGAGTTTGAGGTGGTAGAACGGGCAGAAGATACCGTCTCTTTCCAGCTCACCGACACACCCCAGACCCAGGCGGTCTACCCCTTCGCCTTTACTCTGACGGTGACCTATTCCCTCAAAGACAACGTACTCACCAAAACCCACCGGGTACTCAACCGCTCTTCCGAGGAACTGCTCTATGAGCTGGGGGCCCATGACGGCTTCCGGGTGCCGGTGGGGGAGGGGCTCACCATGGCCGACTACTCCATCCACCTGCCCGGCCTGGACAAGGTCCGCTTCTACGGCATGGATGAAAACCTCATGCTCACCCCCAAGGGGGCGGAGATCACGCTGGAAAACGCCGCCCTGCCCCTCACCCCGGCCAGCTTTGGCCTGGACACCATGATCCTGGACACCCCGCCTCAGGCCCAGGCTGTCTTGTGCGACCGGGCCGGCCGGCCCCGGGTCACGCTGGACTTTCCCGACTTCCCCTACCTTGGCATCTGGACCCAAGGAAAACCCTTTGACACAGGATACGTGTGCATCGAGCCCTGGTCCACCCTCCCGGACGGCACCTTTATGGGGCGGGAGCTGGCGGACAAGCCGGGCATCCGCCGCCTGGCCCCCGGCCAAAGCGAAGCGCTCAGCTATACCACCACCATTCACATCGGAAAGGAGTCTGCCACATGAAACCTGAATACGCCAATTCCTTTGGAATCCGGAAAGTCTCTGACAAGGACGGAGAGGTCCTGGAAGTCACCCTGGACATTGCCTATAAATATATGGAAAATGCCATGACCTTTACCTCCAAGGGGATGGAGACGGTATCCACACCCGCCGCTGATCCTGTGGCCTCCATCGTCATGAACCGGCAAAGCGCCATCTCTTTGCGCAACCTGCTCATCCAGACCCTGGGCGTGGAATAAAGTTTCCGCACAGAAGGCCCTTTTTGTGGAAAAATTACCCCCGCAGCCAAAGGGCTGCGGGGGTAATTTTTTAGGTATGGTAGCTGTCTGCCCTGGCCAAATTCATATCATCCAAGGTCAGATCCCGGGTATATGGGTTGATGAGGCGGTTAACGGTATCCAATGTGCTCTGCTCGTCCAACTCGTAGCAATATTTATAGCCGTTATAAAGTCCAAAGCCGTTTCCTTGCAGCGAGGATGTCTCAACGCCCGTGGACACATCCAGATCCACTGCTTTCTGGGCAAAGAAAAGCATATTGTTCAGGGTGAGGTCTGTCTCCACATACTGGTTGAAGATCTCCACAAAGCCGTTGATCTTGGTCAGGCTGTCCCAGGCCAGCACCTTCTTGGACAGGTTCACCAGAATCTGCTGCTGCATCTCGTTGCGCTGAATGTCGGTATACCACTGATTGGCGTAATAATTGGGGCTGGTTTTGTTGTCGTGGCGGTACCGGGCCACCTCCATAGCACCCTGGCCATCCAAATGGTGGGTGCCCTTGGTATAGTGGATGTGCAGGTTTTGAACGGGGTCGTCATAGTTCATATCCAGGGGGATGTCCACATCCACGCCGTCCAGATAGTCCACCAGGGCGATAAAGCCGTTGATGTCCACTTTCACATACCCGTCAATGACAATGCCGAACATATCGGAGACCTCTTCGATCCGCTGCTCCAGTCCGCCGGGACCATAGACCAGGTGGGGGTTTCCGCTTTCCCGGGCCACCAGCGTGTCACGGGGGACAGACACCACGCCCACTTTCTGCTGTACCGTGTCGTAGCTGAGCACCATCATGGTATCGGTCCGGAAGCCCTCCACGTCTGTGGCCGCCAGGAAGATATTATAGACCCCGTCCCTGCGCTCCAGGGCGTTGGGGTCTGCCTGGCTGGTGTCCCCGCTGCCATCTCCAACCACCACGGCGTTGTTGTCCGGGGTGTTGTTCACTGGAGCCTTCTGCTCCGGGGCCTTGCTCATCAGCTGCAGGCCGATGTACGCCGCCACAATGAGGGCGGACACCACCACCAGCGCCTTGTAGCAGCCGATGCCAATGGACGCCGCTCTGGAACGTCTGGGCTTCCCTTTGGGCTTTCGGGCAGCCGGGCGGGCCGATTTCTTCCGCCGCCGGGGCGGCTCATCCCAGTCTTCCTCCCGTCGGGCGCTGGGTCTTGGCCGGGGTTCCGGCTCCCGCCGTTCCCGTGACATATGTAAATATCGCTCTTCCAGGGTCATTCCCTCCCTGTTTTTCTGATCATTCTTGTTTAGTATACTGGTTACGGCGGTCTTCGGCAAGAGGCATACTTTCAATTCATAAAAATTTAAAAATTATGTAACCTGCCGGCACTCCCCCGTATATATAGATGAGTCCGGCGGGGCATTGGTGACAGAAGCTGACAAATTTTTTGCCCGGCCCCATACAGGGCCGGGCAAACACAGCCGTCAAACGGCACTTTTTTGAAGCACCAGCTGTTCGTCTTTCACAGAGGGGTAGAGCTTGCGCAGCTTGGCAATGCAGGCCATGCTGGCGGGCACCAAAAACAGGTCGGCGCAGATCCACGCCGCCGGGGAGGCAAAGCAGGCGGCATCAAAGCCGAACAGAGGCACCAGACACAGGCCCACCACCGTCCGGGCGGCCATCTCCAGCACACCGGCCAAAATGGCAAAGGTGCTGTAGCCCATGCCCTGGATGGAGAAGCGGACGATATTCACCAGGGCCAAGGGGAAGAAGAACGCCGTCAGGGTGATCATATACTCGCTGGTCAGCTCAACCAGCAGCGTCAGCTGCTCCTCGTTGGGGTTCAGGAAAAACATGGAAAACTGAGGGGCAAAGAGCAGCATGGCAATCAGGGCAAGGATGGAATAGCCCAGGCCCAGCAGCGAGCAGGCCCGGATGCCCTGGCCCAGCCGGTCCAGCTTGCAGGCCCCCACATTCTGCCCGCAGTAGGTGGCCATGGTGGCCCCCATGGCGTCAAAGGGGCAGGCGAACAGCTGAAAGAGCTTGGCTCCCGCGGCCACCGCGGCCACATAGAGGCTGCCCAGGGTATTGACGGCAGACTGCAAAATGATGGAGCCCACCGCCGTCACGGAATATTGAAGCCCCATGGGGATACCCATGGCGCACAGCACCTTGCAGGAGTGGAGGTCCAGCCGCCGCTCCTCCTTGGTCATGCGCAGAATGGGGTAGGCCCGGCGCATATACAGCAGACACGCCACCCCGGAGATCCCCTGGGACACCACCGTGGCGATGGCCGCCCCAGCCACCCCCGCGTCAAACCACAGGATGAGGGCGAAGTCCAAGAAAATATTCAGGAAAGAGGACAGGGCCAGGAAATAGACCGGGGTTTTGCTGTCCCCCAGGGAGCGGATGATCCCGGCCAGCAGGTTATAGAGGAAGGTGGTGGGGATGCCCATGAAGATGATAAAGATATAGGCGTTGGCGTTGGCAAAGATATCGTCGGGCGTGCGCATAAGGGTGAGAATGTCCTTACACAAAAGGCCGGTGGCCACGGTGAGCACCAGGGCGAAGAGGGCGGAAAGATAGGCCGCGTTAGCCACATAGCGGCGCATCTTGGAGGGCTCTTCCGCGCCCATACGCTGGGCCACCGGGATGGCAAAGCCGTTGCACACCCCCATGCAAAAGCCGATGACAAAGAAATTGATGGAGCCGGTGGACCCCACCGCGGCCAGCGCCTGGGCCCCCAGCAGCTTGCCCACGATCATGGTGTCCACCAGATTATAAAACTGCTGAAACAGCATACCAAACAGGGTGGGCAGAGCAAAGCCGATGATCAGCCGCATGGGACTGCCTACCGTCAGATTTTTTGTCATAGAGTCTCCTTTCCGCAAGTTGACAACGTGCATCTTTCATCCGGTTTTAAAATATCCGTATCATTATAGCCACCTGGCCCCGGTCTGCCTAGAGATTTTTTCCACAAATCGGGACCTTTTCTTGGGCCATTCTTGCTTCAAAATGAAAGAGGAGGGGTGTCCCCCTCCTCTTTCGACTATTTTTCCGGCTTGTCCCGGCCCACCAGGTAGTCCAGCGTGACCCCATAGTAGTCGGCCAGCTTGATCAGGGCCTCAATGGGAATATCAATTCTTCCCAGTTCGTATTTTGAGTATGTGGTCTGCTTAACATCCAGATACTCTGCAATCTCCCGCTGTTTCAAATCACGGTCTTCCCTCAGTTCCCGAACCCGTTTCAATAACATTGCACGTCACCCAGGCTCAGTATATGATAGTCTTATTTCGACTATTGACTTTTAGTCGTAATACGACTATTCTTTTTTTGAGGTGATCTCCATGTGTCCCGTCATCCCCCCGGAGGAACGGCTCTGCTGTACCTGCGCCCACTTTTTCCGCCACTACACCAAGGGCCCCAGAAGCTACATCCCCACCAATTTCGGCCACTGTCCCTATCCCCGCATAAAAATCAGGACCCTTGGGGACAGCTGCCCCCGGTGGAAGCCCAGCAAAAAAGCGCCCGCTCAGGACTGAGCGGACGCTTTCGCCTATTGTGTGCTCTTTGCCATCCGGCGGCAGGCCAGGGCAGTAGCCAGAAAGTAGCCCCCATAGACGACCACCAGCACCAGAGCCGTCACCGCGCTGCTTGCCACGCTGTCCACCTTTCCCGCCGTGGCGATCAGGTCGTTGGCCGCTTTCATCCCCACTACACTGTGCAAAAGGGCCAGGGCCAGGGGGAGCAAAAAGGCCAGCGCCACCTGCTGGGTGGCCGACCGGGCCACCAGCTTCTCCTCCGCGCCCAGCTTACGCAGCAGGGCATACCGCCCAGCGTTGTCCGCCGCCTGGCTCAGCTGCTGCAGCGCCAGCACCGCCGCCGCGGCCAGCAGGAAGGTAAAGCCCAGATAGAGCCCCAGGAACAGCGCCAGGATCTTGCTGCCCATCAGATCCTGATAGATGTTCAGCCGGGTGGTGATCCAGGAGGCAAAGGGGACGTCCAGAGACCGGATGGTGTCCATGATCTCCGCTTCCGTTTCCTCCTTGTCTGCCAGATAGTCTGCCGACCAGACTTGTCGGCTGGGGGAGAGTTGCTGGGCCATCTCATCGGGAATGAGCACATAGCTCAGCCCCAGGCTGCCCGTGGTCAGCTCCTCATTTAAGTTGTCCGCCTTGCAGGGCAGCGGCCCGCTGTAGGCCGGTTTCCCCTGCCGCAGCCGCAGCGCGTCATAGTCGGACACCCGGAGCGCGGCGCTGGCGTTTTCAAGGCCGGTCACCTGGGGGTCATTGTAATAAAACACCGCTGTGCAGCTCCAGGCCAGCTTTTCTTTTGTATCGAACCCCGCCTCATTGAGCACCCGCTCAAAGTCCACCAGCTCCTCATCCCCGGATAGATTTTGGGCGGTAATGTCAAAGGGGGCCTGATAGCCGCTGTTGGAGGCGATGGTGTTGTTCAGCCCAACGGAGCTGGCGGTGATGCCGATGGCCAGCAGCAGGAGAATACATACCACAGTCTGGGCCAGATAGGTGGTGTGCACCTTGCTCAGCCACTGGCGCAGCGTGAAGAGGTTCAGCTCCCGGTAATAGAGGTTTGGCCGCCCCTGGACAAACTTCATCACAAAGCCGGACAGGGAGCGGAAAATCAGCAGCGTCCCCGCCGTCCCCAGGGCCAGCATGGGGATGCAGATGGGCAGCACCGCCACGGCAATGGCCATGCCGAAGGTGAGCAGGGTGGCGTAGGCCGCCGCCAGGCACAGCACCCCGGCCACCAGCTGGACCGCCGACCAGGTGAGGGAGCGGACCTTCAGTACCTCATTTTTCCGCTGGCTGTAAATAAGGTCAATAAGCCGGCTCCGGGATACCCGAATCCCGCTGAACACCATGACCAGCAGAAAAATCAGGCCGAAGGACAGCAAGGTCTTCCCCGCCGCTTTCACGGAAAATGTCAGCCCCAGCATCCCCGCCATGTCGATTTGAAACATGGACAGGGTCAGCGCGGACAGCCCCAGGGAGGCCAGCACCCCCAGGGCAAGCCCGGCCCCCAGGGACACCAGGCCGATCACGCCCGTCTCCAGAAACAGCAGTTTGGACACCTGCATCTGGGACAGGCCCAGCAGCAGATACGTCCCCAGCTCCCGCTTTCTCCGGCGCAGGAGAAAGCGGTTGGCATAGAGGATCAGGCAGGCCAGCACCACGGCCACAAAGACGGAAAAAATATCCACCAGCATCATGATGGCGCTCACCGCCGGATGCTCCCGCTGGGCCAAATAGGCCATGGCCCCCTGTCCCTCAATGGCGTTGAAGGTATAAAACAGGCACACCCCGAAGGTGAGGGTCAAAAAATAGATCCCGTAGTCCCGGAAGGAACGGCGGACATTTCGTATGGCAAGTTTAGAAAACATCTGCCATCTCGCCTCCCATCTCGGTCACCACCCGGATGATATTCTGGAAAAAGCTCCGGCGGTCGCTGCCGCCCCGCTCCAGCTCCAGAAAAATCTGCCCGTCCCGCAAAAACACCACCCGTCCGCAGCAGCTGGCGGTAAAGGCATCGTGGGTCACCATGAGAATGGTGGCCCCCAGGTCCCGGTTGAGCACCTCCAGCCGCTCCAGCAGCAGCCTGGCCGACTTGGAATCCAGGGCCCCGGTGGGCTCATCCGCCAGCACCAGAGACGGGTGGGTGACCATGGCCCGGGCGGCGGCGCACCGCTGCTGCTGGCCGCCGGACATCTGGTAGGGGTACTTATTCAGGCAGTCCCCGATGCCCAGCAGCTCCGCGATCTCCCACACCCGGCCTGGGATCTCCCCCGCCGGCGCCTTTAAAATGGACAGGGCCAGCGCGATATTTTCCCCGGCGGTGAGGGTATCCAGCAGATTGCAGTCCTGGAAAATAAAGCCCAGCCGCTCCCGGCGAAACTTTGCCAGCTGTTTTCCATTCAGCTGGGAGAGTTTGTGTCCATCCACCACAATGGACCCGGAGGTGGGCCGGTCCAGGGTGGAGATACAGTTGAGCAGGGTGGTCTTTCCCGACCCGGAGGGGCCCATGACCCCCACGAACTCCCCCGCTTTCAGAGACAGGGACACCCCGTTTAACGCCCGGGTGACCGCGCCGCCCTTTCCGTAGACCCGTTTTAAGTCCGTTACCTGTAGAATTTCCTCCATATTGCTTCTCCTCCTATTTCCAACGCCTCAGGGCAGGAAACATACCACTTCGGCGGACGGTATGGGTTCCTGCTGCCGCACGGCAGCCGCCGTTGTCCAGCTGCTCTCCTGCACATAGGCCGCAAGCAGCGCCAGGGCCAAGGCCAGGGCACACAGGGCGGTTTTCATTCTTTCTGTCATAGCGCCTCACTCCTTCGGGAACACGCTCCCTTAAACTGTATGGAAGCATACCATACAGTTGTGGTAATTCCGCTAAAGGAATTATGAGGATTTGATTAAGGTTTTCTTAAATCCAAAAAAAGAGGGGCCCCGGCGGAACACCGCCGGGGCCCAAGGAATAAGGAGGAAATCAATGAATCCGACTCATTGGTACAGTCACCGTATATACAAAAGGAGGTAGAAGGGGACTGCCGCCGTCCTCTTCCACTCCATTCTATGCTTCTTCCCCAGCGGGGTTACAAAGCAAACAGCCAAACCGCCCAGCCGGCAGATGCCGCCAGGGCCCCCGCCGCCGCCCAGACCGCGCCGGGAAGCCGCTCCAGCCGCCGGTTCCAGGCTTTTCCCTGCTTCAAATACCCATCGGCGGCCTGGCGTGCCTCCTTTAGCACTCGCTCCGCGCTGACCCCCTCCCGGGCCAGGGCCTCCTCCTTTACAATAAAAATGGCCTCCTCAAACAGCCGCGGGTCGGGGGATTTTACCAGGATGACCTGGCGGGTGATCCCTTTCACCATACGATCACATCCTTTCGCTTTCTGCCCAAATGTTACCGCTAGTCTGTCCCATTTTTTCCCGGTATATTCATTTCCCGCCCCAGCCCCATCCCGAAAGCCGGCCGCTTCAGGCCCTGCCGTCAGCTCAGCAGCAGCTCCAGCTCCTCCACCGTCATGCCCGGCTGGAGGGCAAGGTTTATGCCATAGCCAATGACCTTGGCAAGGTCAGCCACCTGGCTGTCAATGTCTTTGGGTGTGACCAGCATCTCCCGACCCTTTCCCAGGTCAGGCAGCTCCTCCGTCCCCAGCAGGTCGGCCGCCAGGGTGGCCCCGTCCACCACAGTGGGCACGCCCACGGCCATCACCGGGACGCCAAGGGTCTCCCGATTGAGCCCCAAACGGTGGTTGCCCACCCCTGAGCCTGGGGTGATGCCCGTGTCGGAGAGCTGGACCGTCCGGCACAGCCGCTCCACCGACCGGGACGCCAGTGCGTCCACCGCAATGACACAGGCCGGGCGGATCTTCTCACACACCGCCCGGACCACCTCCCCGCTCTCCACCCCGGTGGAGCCCAACACTTCCGCCGACAGGGAGGCCACCGGCCTCAAAGCCCCGAACTGCTCAGGCAGCCGCTGCACCAGATGCCGGGTCACCAGGGTATATTCATGGACCTTGGGCCCGATGGCATCGGGGGTGATGGACCGGTTTCCCAGCCCCGCCACCAGCACCAGCGCCTGGGGCGGGATGTGGTTCATCAATTCAAACAGCTCCCCCGCCACCGCCTGGACCGCCCGGTGGAAAATGTTCTCCTCTCTTCCCGCCAGGCCCTCCAGCGTCAAGGTCACATAGCAGCCCCGGGGCTTGCCCAGGGCCTTTTCTCCCGCCTCATCCAGCACCCGCACGGTGGTCACCGGGATGCCGTCTCTCAGGCCATCATGGGCCTCCACCCCGGAGAGCTTGGTGGTCTCCCCCGCTCGCTCCTGCCAAAGTTCCTTTGCCTCCAGTGCCAGGTCGGTTCGCCGCATCTGCATCTTGCCCCTCCTAATCCCATATCTTGTGGCGTATATGCCCGTTCCCCCCTAGCTTTTGCACCCCTGTCCATCCTATCCCGCTGATAAAAATTTTTTTGAAAAAATAGTTGATTTTTTCTTGAACCAATGGTAAAATACAAATCTGCACAGGCGCATTGCGCCTAATTTAACGATGAAAATCGGAGGAGGTGTTTGGTTTGCCGAATATTAAGTCTGCCAAGAAGCGTGTGCTGGTGTCTGAGACCAAGGCTGCGCAGAACAAGGCCGCGAAGTCCGCGCTGAAGACCGACATCAAGAAGTTTGAGGCCGCGGTGGCGGAAGGCAACCGCAGCGAGGCCGATGTCGCTTACAAGGTGGCCGTCAAGGCTGTGGATAAGGCCGCTGCTAAGGGTCTGCTGCACAAGAACAATGCCGCCAACAAGAAGAGCAATATGACCATCAAGCTGAACAAGCTGGCCTGATTATATTGATCGCGTAGAGAGCCGTCTGACAACAGACGGCTTTTTTCGTTGCCTGTTTTCTTGTATTTTCCCTCCTTTTCTGGCCTGTAATCTGGTATAATATAGTGTATCCCTTTGCCGGAACGGAGGTGAGCCGCCATGAAAAAAATCATTTCCCTACCCCCGGTCTCCTTTCTGCTGGAGATCACCGACCTTTACGGCCGGGTGGGGGTCTCCCGGTCGGCGGCGGCCCTGTCCTACTTTTTGATCCTCACCCTCTTTCCCCTGCTGGTGTGTGTCAACTACTTCATCGGCCTGTTTCACCTGGACCTGGAGCACTTTCTCATCTCCCTGGACCAGCTGCTCCCAGAGGGGGTGCTGGCCATCATGTCCGACTACCTCTCCTATGTGTCGGTGATCCAGTCCCCCGCCCTGCTGCTGGCCAGCCTGTTTACCATTCTGGTCTCCTCCTCCGCGGGGCTTCGCACCCTGCTGCTCACCATGGACCAGCTCTATGAACAGGAAGATGTGCGCCCTTTCCGCCGCCTGGCGGCCAGCGTCATTTTGTCGCTGCTGTTTTTGCTCACCGTCTACCTCTCTGTGGTGGTCATCTTTACCGGCGACTGGTTTTTCAGCCTCCTGCGGACCCACCTGCCCGACTACATCGCCCGGCTGCTCCCCCTGGAGGCCCTGTCCGGCCTGTGGACCTGGCTTCGTTACCTGCTGCTGTTCTGCTTTGTCATGGTGCTGGTGCTCATCGTCTACCGCACTGGAACCCCGCGGGGAGAGGTCCGTCGGGTGGTGGTCCTGCTCTCCTCCCTGGTAGCCTCCCTGGCCATTGTGGCGGCCTCCGCCGTCTTTTCCTGGTTTATCGGCGTCTCCTCCCGGTACGCCCTGGTCTACGGCTCCCTGGCTTCTCTGATCATTCTGCTGGTGTGGCTTTACCTGTGCTGCAATATTCTGCTGCTGGGGACAGTCACGGGCCGGGTAATCAGCCAGCGGATGCTGAAACAAACAAGATAACCACCGCTTTCCCCCGGAGCTGCCCGCTCCGGGGGTGTTTTCTTCCTTTTCTTTGGGGAAAAAATGTGCTATTCTTAGATGTAAGTATAGCCTCACCCCCAACTCTGTAACAAGCTGAGGTGGTATCCGTGAATGATAAACTGATAAGGCAACTTAACCGGGAAATCGTGGAAGCCCTGGTCTCCCGGAAATTTACCGCCGTCTCCAGCCGCCGGGCCGCTCTGGCCCTGACCAAAACCCCCGGCTGGTCTGAGGGGCTCTCCGCCCTCTTTCCCATCCGTTCCCGCCTGAGCTGCACCCAGATCTTGCAGCTGTGCGCCCCTGTGATGGACCGGCTCTCCCCCCAGCCGCCCAAGGAGGGCTGGGGGAGCTTCTGCTACCAGTATATCTGCCGCACCATGTTCCCCCAAAACGGGTTTGCCCCCGACGCCCAGCCCTATGAGGCAGGCGCCCGCTTCTATCTCACCGTTTTGCAGGTGCTGCTGGATCACGAGCGCGCCGCCCTGCCCTTTGACCCCATGATGGACTTTCAGTTCCTCTCCGAGGAGGAGTATTCCTCCTACGACATGGGCCGGGAGTATCGCCGCTTCCTCTGGTGTTGGCGGGAGGAGTTTGTCTATGAGCTCATGCGTCTGGGGCTGGAGGTCACCCCGTTCAAGACCCTCAGCCACATTTCAGGGGTCCACTATATCGCCATGACCGCCGCCCGGGGCCTGAAAGAGGCGGGGGTAGACGTGGACCTGGCCCTTATTTCCGCTGCGGCCGCCGTCCACGACATCGGAAAATTCGGCTGCCGTCCAGGCGAGCGGGTGCCCTACCTCCACTATTACTACACCGACCAGTGGCTGCTGGAGCGGAACATGGACTCCATCAGCCACATTGCCTCCAACCACTCCACCTGGGATCTGGAGCTGGAGTCTCTGTCGGTGGAGTCCCTGCTGCTCATTTACGCCGACTTCCGCTCCAAGCAGGAGCGGGACAAGGACGGCAATGAGATCACCATCCTCTTCCCCCTGGACCAGTCCTTCCAGGTGATTTTGTCCAAGCTGGACAATGTGGACGCCAAAAAGCGCCGCCGGTATGAATTTGTCTACGGCAAGCTCCACGACTTTGAGGACTACATGCGCTCTCTGGGGGTGGACGTGGACCTGACGGGACAGCTCCAGCCCCCTCTCCCCCACAAGGACACCGCCCTTATGAACCCCCAGGAGACCCTCAACAGCCTCATTCTTCTGTCGGTGGAGCACAACCTTCAGCTCATGCATATGCTCTCCAACGAGCAGAAGTTCGGCAACATCATCGAGGAAGCCCGCTCGGTAAAGAGCTGGCAGCAGCTGAGAGCCTACCTCAACGTCTTTGAGGAGTACTTCACCTACCTGTCCGTGCGTCAGAAGACCCAGGCCCTCACCTTCCTCTATGAGCTGCTGATGCACCGTGAAGGTGACATCCGCCGTCAGGCCGGCGCCCTCATCGGCCAGATCATTGCCCGCTTCCACCTGGTCTACCGCAAGGAGGTCCCCGCCGACGCCCAAAATGACCCGGCGGAGGAGGTCCCCTTTACCCTGTGGAGCCAGTATCTGGACATGATCATTTTCCCAGACCACAAGACCACCCAGCAGCAGCGCAGCCACATTGGCTACACCTTGAAGCTGGTGGTGGAGTCCATGCTCCTCCACGCCCGGGCGGGGGATATTCCCCGCTTCCTGGGGGCGCTGCTGCGCTACTATGACGACCCGGAGCACACCGACCCGGACACCGCCTTTACCCTGTTGGACGCGGCCTGCTACCTGCCCCCCAAGCACCACGGGGAGGAGACCCGGGAAAAGCTCATCCGCTTCGCTGCCCACTTCGCCGGCTCGGACGATCTGCGCCTGACCACGGCCGCCCTTCAATTTCTCCGGGAGACCGAGCGCAACCTCCCCCGCTCCCACCCCCAGATGGCCCGGATCGTGGAAATTGCCCGCAGCGTAAAGGGGACACAGCTCACCACCGTCTTTTTGAAGAGCAAGATCCTACGCCGGGCCGGGCAAGACGTATCCGACCTGGAAAAGCTGCTGTATCAGTCCGACATCACCAGCGAGGTATTCCTGGACAACCTGAAGATCGCCACCCCCTGGATCGTGAAGGTGGCGGGCGTGGAGCTGCTTCGGGACCAGGTGGACCACGGGGCCCAGTCCCACATTCTCCACATCGCCACCCACTTCTCCAACCTGGT
>CALWOP010000024.1 GCA_944383195.1 uncultured Oscillospiraceae bacterium | reverse complement strand
CCGTGCATCTTGCCGGCCCAGGTCTGGTTGCCGCCCATGCCGCCGGCACCAGCAGTCAGGAAGATCTTGCCGTGCATATCGTTCTCCCAGCCCTTCTTCAGGACGATGGCGGACAGGGTCTCGAAGGTACCCTCGATAACGCCCTGGGTGCCGATGTACTCCCAAGGAGCGGCGGTGTACTGAGCAAAGATGGTCAGGTTCTTGTCCTGCATATCATAGAAGCGCTCCCAGGTGGCCTTCATGATGTTGGTGGTGGCCATGACAACACGGGGGGCCAGGTTGTGGGTCTTGAAGATCGCCACGGGCATACCGGACTGAACGACCAGAGTCTCATCGTTCTCCAGAGTCTTCAGGGACTCGATGATGGCGTAGTAGGACTCCCAGTTACGGGCGCACTTGCCGTTGCCGCCGTAGATGACCAGCTGCTCGGGGATCTCAGCATTCTCCATGTTGTTCTCCAGCATACGGAGAATGGTCTCCTGCTTCCAGCCCTTGCAGCGCAGAGTCTCGGGCTTGTCGAAGCCGCCGCGCTGAGCCTTTACGGAGAACAGGACCTCAGGCTTACCTTCCTTGGGGGCGAACATGTTACCACCGTTCATAGACATAATTAAGTTCCTCCATTTCAAAAATTTTTTGATTATTTACTTCACGATTATTTTGGTGACGGGCTTGTTTGCCTGTCCTTAAGTACAGCTCCATCATACTCGCGAACAGTCGATAGGCTGTCGATAAAACAGCCGTTTAGTAAAGTAAATTAAAAATTTTTCGTCGATAGGGGCTCTCTTCGTCGAAACTTAACAAGTTTCCTCTTTCTAACTAGACAAAACCCTACCTTTTGATTAAAATAAAAGTATTCAAATTCATCTCACTGCATCGACATATTGCCACAGCTATTCCAAGGAGTGTTTTCATGGGTATTACCGTATCATTGTTGGGCACCCCAAAAGTCGTATCTAACGGTCAGGAAATCACCTTTCCCTACCGAAAAGTCGAGGGGCTCTTTTACTACTTATGCGTCAAGCGTTCTGTCTCCCGTGATGAAGTCATCAGCATTTTTTGGGCTGACAGCTCTGAAAACTCCGCACGAAAGAATCTGCGGGACGGTATCTACCATTTAAAGAAAATACTTGGCGAGGACATCGTACTGACCCAGGGCAACAACAAGCTCTCCTTAAATCCCCAAAGAATCGACTCCATTGATTTGGACCACATCATGCAGGACAACATTTTAACCACCTATACCGGAGAATTCTTGGGATACTTTTATATTAAGAACTGTATGGAGTTTGAAGATTGGGCCGGGACGATCCGGGAAGAACTGCTGCACCGCTACCAAAAGGCCGTGCGGCGTTGGGTCGTATCGGTGAGCAAACAGACCTCGATCCAGCCCATGCTGGATTGTGTCAATCACCTGCTGCAGCGGAATGTTGTGGAGGAAGAACTTTATCGTCTGCTGTTTAAATCCCTTTTGGAGCAGGGCGCTGTGACGCAGGTACAGCAGCTGTATCAGCGTCTGCAATCCCTGCTTCAGGATGAGCTGGGCACAGAACCGGAAGCGGAAACCGCCGCTTTGATCGCGCAGAGCAATTCCCTGTACCAAAAGCTGAATGAATTTCATAAGTCCGAGCCCGCTCCGGATTACTTCTTCGGCCGGGAAAAAGAGCTTTATCATCTGGTCTCTTACCTGGATCGCTTTCGTCACAACCGCCCCACGCCTTCCGTACTTCTGACGGGCGAAGCAGGCGTTGGAAAAAGCACCCTTATGAATCGCCTCTCCACACTTGCTGAAAGCGACCCGTTTTTCATCTTATCCTATCAATGTGTTCAAACTGAGCAGGAACTTTATCTAAAGCCCTGGACCGACATTCTTCATAACGCCCTGGTCCTGTGCAATACAAACGGCATCCCAAATGTGCCGCTGCCTGGGCTTTTTTCCGAGCAAATGGACGCCTCCCTTTTCGCCACCCAATACGAGCTCTGTGCGCAGCGCATCATTCAGGCGCTGTCCAGCGATGTGGAGCAGAAAAAAGTCCTGCTTTTCATTGACGATATCCAATGGATGGACCCTGCCAGCCTCCGGCTGCTTGCCAATCTGCTCCACTGGTCCAAAAATGAAACCATGATGGCTGTCTTAACAGTACGGGACGACTGCGCTCAGAACCTCCGCTCCTGGAAGAGCACCCTGGAAAGCAAAGGCCTGCTCGCTGAGCTGGCGGTCCCCCGCTTTACCAAAGATGAAACCATCGAGATCATCCGCCAATATCATCCGGCCATTTTGGGCCAACCGGAACAGGTGGAAAAAATTTACCACGATACCGACGGCAACGCCCTGTTCCTTCTGGAATATCTCAAGCAGCTGGCACACACCGGCAGTCCAGAACAACGCTCGCTTAAAACCACCGGGATCATCGAAAGCCGTCTTTCCGACCTTTCGATCAAAGAACGCTCCCTGCTGGAACGGATCTCCCTCTACCCCCGCTTTGCCACCCTTCAGGAACTGCTTGTCCTGTCCCGGCTGGCCCCTGTTGAGCTTCTGGAAGTTTTGGACGGACTGCTGTCCCGGCAGCTGATTTTCGTGAACAGTACCTATAATAAAACGGGGTATGGGTTCTCGCACCAGCTGATCCGTGAGTATGTCTACAATTCCATGCTGGAGGATAAACGCCAGCTCCTGCACCAAATCGTGGCCCAGGAATATGAGCGCCAGTATAAGCAAACGGAGGACATCTCCCTTTGCCCTATGCTGATCTATCACTTCAGCCGCTGTAAGGACACCTGCAAGGAATACACCTACCGTCTGGAATATTTGAGGGCGTTTTATGCCGCGAAACATGAGATCTACCCCACGCTCCTCACCAGTCAAAACATCTCGGATTACCACTTGCCCCGCTCCTCCAGCGCCGATCAGCTCATTTCTCTGGCAGAAAAAATCCGGTCTTTGACCGGCACACCGGAGCAGGTGGACCCCCTGCGCATGAAAATGGAGTTTTTGATCGGACGATATGATCTGTATTCCGGCACCTATGAAAAAGGGCTGAAAAACATCTATACCAGCATTGCTTTGGCGGAAAAGCTGCACGATGCCACCTATCTGCTGGAAAATCATCTTCAGCTGGTGTTCCATTCCATCCAAATCCATGACATGAAATTATACCACGACAATATAACCATCTGTCATGACCTGCTCCAGCAGTATTCCTATTCCCAGGGCGAAATCTGCACGGTGACACGGCTGGAAGGGCTATATCATATGAAGAACTTTCAATATGACCGTGCGGAAGAGCTGTTCACTTCTGTGATTGACAATATGCTTCCCCTTTGTAAGCTGGATACCACCTATCGAATCGGCCTGGCGGCCTGCTATAACTACCTTGGCGAGATCCGCCAGTCCCAATCCCGTCTGGATGAGGCGCTCAGCTTCTATCTTCAGGCCATCGACTGCTGCGGAGAGGAAATGGTCAGCGGAGTCGGTGTTTTTTGCAGCAACGCGGGCTATATCCTGTTGCAGCAGGGAAAATTAGATGAGGCGGAACGTTATATTGACCGTGCCAACGAATGTTTTGAAAAAACAGACGCCATGTGGGGGCGTTCCAGAGCCCGGTCCTACGCCGCGCTTGTGGCCGCCCAGCGAGGCGACTTGAAAAAAGCCTTTGAGCACTTTGAGGTCGCCCAGCTGACCGCCCGCCAGGGGGGAAATCCGTCCGCCCTTTTGCTGGTGCAGGAAGTGGCGGAAGTTTTGAAAAAGTACCAGCAGGGGATTCCCCAGAATGAAATAAAGTGATTTCCCGCTTTTCCTTTTCTTTATTAAATTTCCGTTTTTCCACTTGCTTTTCCAGCGCTCATTTGATATGCTGAAAGCAGATTATTAACGCTTCACGAGTACGCAATATAACAAATACGCTGATTGGCTTTATGCGAATCAGCCTATTTGTTGCTGCGTCTGGTGGGGCGTTTATTTTATGTTCAATCAAGCCAAGGAGGAACCAGGTATGAATGAAAAAATCTTAGATGTCCTCAACAAAATCATGGATTCCAACGACACCACCGTAGGTGGCGGCTCCGCCTCCGCCCTGTCCGGCGCCATGGCCGCCGGGATGATCGGCATGGTTGCCAAGCTTTCCAAGAAAAACCCCGTGAACTTTACCGTAGAGCAGTATGATGAGATCGCCCAGGAATGTGACCGCTTGATGGAACAGCTGCGTGAGGGCTGCATCCGGGATACCGAAGCCTACTGCATGATCGTTGACGCTTTCCGGATGCCCAAGGGCACCGAGGAGGAAAAAGCTGCCCGCAGCGCCGCTGTCCAGGCCGCCGCGATCCGCGCTGCCGAAGTGCCCCGTGACAACGCCTACCTCAACGCCCGTGTCCATGAGCTGGGCGCCATGCTCAAGGGAAATTCCAATCCCGCCTGCTTGTCCGACCTTACCAGCGCCCTGTACCTGTGTGAAGGCGGCGTAAAAGACTGCGTACTGAATATTCAGGCCAATCTTGGCATGATCAAGGACGAAAAGGTGTGCGCAGCTTTGAAGGAAAATATGTTGGAGCTGCTGCTGAAAGCCATTTGCTACTAATCCCATCCATAAATTTTATATATAATGATAAGGAGTGTTTCAGATGAAATGTTTGATGGCAGAAGTAAACTTTAGCGAAGGCAGAAACCAGGATCTCATCATGGCCGTTCGGGATGCCATGCTGGCCGGGGACCCCATCGATCTGATGGAGATCTCCTCCGATGCCGACCACAACCGCACTGTATTCACCTTTAAAGGCGAGCCGAAGGCCGTTCTGGAGGCCACCAAGCGCCTGTCTGCCAAAGCCGTTGAGCTGATCGATATGACCAAGCATACCGGCGCCCACCCCCGCATTGGCGCAGTGGACGTGGTTCCCTTTATCCCTGTGAAAGATGTTACCATTGATGAGGCGCTGGAGATCTGCCGGGAATATGGCGCCTATATGGGCAGCCTGGGTGTCCCCGTTTATTACTATGAGGATGCCGCCACCTGCGAAGAGCGCAAGAGCCTGCCCAAAATCCGCAAGGGACAGTACGAGGGCCTGGAGGAGAAGATGAAAGATCCCGCCTGGACCCCCGATGAGGGCCCCGCGACCTTTAACGCCAAGAGCGGCGCCACGGTCACCGGCGTGCGCTTCCCCCTGGTGGCGTTCAATGTCAATCTGCAGACCAAGGATCTGGAAATCGGCAAGAAGATCGTTAAGGCAGTCCGGGCTGCCACCGGCGGCTATCAGCATGTGCGCGCCATTGCGTTGGTTCTGGAAGACCGCGACGGTATCATCCAGGTCTCCATGAACCTGACCAACTACGAGAAGACCCCCATCCACCGCGTCTTTGAAACCATTAAGAGCGAAGCTTCTCAGTACGGCGTGGGCGTGGTTGACTGTGATCTGGTCGGTCCTGTGCCCGTATATGCCCTCCAGGATGTGCTGAAGTTCTATCTGCGCACCCACAACTTTAAGCTGGAGCAGCTCTATATGTAAGTTCTTTGGAAAACCCCCGGACATCGGGCGGTTTCTAAACGCAGAAAAGAGAGGAATGGCAGCAGCCATTCCTCTCTTTTTCGGTTTGTTCACATTTCTTGTTGGGCCCTATCTTTTCCTTGGCCTTTACGGCACAGCCATGGGGCTATGGGCCGTGCTTTAGGCAAACGCTTTCTGAATCCCGTCCAGCACCTGCTTCTGGTCAAAGGGCTTATAGACAAACCCCTTTGCCCCAATCCGTTTTGCCTCATCGATCGTATCATCATACGCCAAAGACGAGATCATCAGCACACGCGCATCCGGGTAGTTTTTCAGGATCAGCCGGGCCGCGTCCAGACCGTCAATCCCCGGCATGACAATATCCATTGTGACCAAGTCCGGCTTGACCTTCTCATATTGCTCCAGTGCCTCTTCGCCATTCTGACAGCACGCCACGACCTGATAATCTGTCCCCGCCAGCATCTCCTGCAGTTGAAGCTGCGCAATTCTGGAGTCATCCACTACCATAACGCGTTTTAACATATGAGTCTCTCCTTTTAACTTACTCTTTGTTTTTTCCTTCGATACGCTTGTTGCCTGTCTATGCCGGCTCACAGGTCAGGCTTGTATTGTTTGAACATTGGCCAGCCATACAAACCAGCCGCACATTTTCCATATTCTCTCCTTTAAAGTTCAGTACGCACTGGCTGCACGGGTGGCCGTCGGGCAAATAGCACCCCTGAAAAAATTTCGGCGTCTGAAACCGGGAGGAGATGCGGGCGGCTCGATACATATTGGCCGCCACCCGTCCGCAGACAACATTGAAATACTCGATGGCCACATCCTGGATGTCCCGTTGTGTGACCACCTCCTGATGCATAATATTCTGCGCCAGCCGTGCCATAAGCGACACATCGGCATACAGCAGCAAGGTGATGTGTCGGGGCGTTTCCAGCACAGCATGAATCGTACACACATCATCCGAAAGCTGTGCCTCTTGCTCACAGAGATGAATCCCGGCAAAACGACTGGTCGTTTCCTGCAAAGAGCAATTCAAAATACTCCTGAGATCCTGACATACGGATTCCAAACCTATAACTCCCACCTTTTATCGCACTAGAGGCAGCAGACCAAACCATCTCGATAGCCCACCGTATATGCCCGTTCTTCTCTGGTGATCCGCATAGAACTGCGGCCAATCGTAATGGTGGTGCCTGGAAAAACGATATCACAAGTAAAGCGGCAGATATCCCGTTCCAAGTCGGATACCAGCTTTGTCTCCAGTTCCCTGTCTATTTTTTCAAGTTTCATTTTTGCCACGCATTGATTCAGCCGAAGCTTGGACTGTCTCTGTTCCCGGGCGGGGCTTTTGGGCTGATAGTCCAATTTTGCCAGCTCACGTTCGATTTCCTTAAGCTCCGCCTGAATCTGTGCCTGTTCGGCCTCTTCCCATGGCTGACCGCCCAGAACAATGGAAGTAGGACGCTCCGCTTTTGAGCCCACATTGCCTGCGGACACTTCTCGAGCGGCGCAAATCGTACCTCCAATGATGGTACTGCGCCCATTGCGCGCCATTACCGTTCCATTGCAGTACACACTGCAATTTATAATACAGTCCGCTCCCACACTCTCCCGGGCACACACAACACATTGCTCCAAATATTTTGCGTAGACGCTCTGGTGGGCCTGAACCACCGCATGGCCCTGCCCCTGCACACCACCGGAAACGATCACGTTCTCCCCCGCCTCCAGGGAACAGTTTTCTACCACGCCGTCCACCTGGATGTTTCCGGAGGTACAGATCGACACTCCACCGGGCAAATCTCCGCAGATATGTACGTCACCTAAAAATTTGATGACCCGATCCGGCGGAATTTCCGACTCAGACAGGCGCAACACCGGCCTGACCTGAAAGCTTTCTCCGGAAAAGTACACACGGCCGTCCCGCTCAGCCAACAGATATCTGCCATCCCCGGACAAAACCGTATTGCGCCCCTGGGGCACTTCTGCCGGAAGTCCATCACAGGCGGCCAGCACCTTTCCGGTCACCGTTTGACCGGGAATCCCGGCCATGGGGGGCTGAATCTCACAGATAACGTCGCCTTTTTGAATATCCTGCCCCATGTTCAAAGCGCCGTCGAGATAGCCGCCCAGCTGCTGTACCTTCACATCCTCCAGTACCCGCGAGACACGGTCCAGGACACAACCGTCGCTTCCTGGGGAAGGATCTCTCCCCCCCGCGACATGGAACAGCTGAAAATATCGCTGTTGGCATTTGGCGATCCCGCACAGGCTCTGCCAGTCAATTCCAACGCGAATTCCCTGTTGAAGCAGGCATTTGTGGATCTGAGCTACGGTCAGTTCCGCTCCCGCCTTGACAGGGGGGAGCAAAAACAGCCACGCATCCATCTCATCACCGGACATAATAATAAAAACTGCCTCATCCAAGCCATGTGGCTCCAACGGATTCAAGCGGCATACCTTATCGACATATGCCTTTCCAATGTACCCCAATGCGTGCTGGATACGCTGCCTGTCCCGCTCCAGCTTCTCCGGCGGCAGCTCCCGGGCCTGGTCATCTCCATATGATACACACACTTGTAAGCAGGCCGTTGGCTCGGGAATATTGGCCCAAAGTCTCCACAAATTACACAATGTTTGCTCAGGGGAAAAGGATATGCTGTAACCCGGCTTCTGCACATGAGCACATCCCGCCTGAATGCTTCCGCAAGTCTCTGGTTCTGCAACAACATTTGGGTTATCAAGATCACTCATTCGCGTCCACCCTCCTTTTCCCTTATGTTGATGCAACTGCCTTTTTACTGGATCTCACCGGGACAGGCCGCAAGCTGTTCGGTTTCTGCAAAGTCCGCCCCGGAACTTTCCCTCTCAACCCCTTCTTATTTTTGGCTTAGTTGCCCTATTGACACACTCCTCGTTTCGTTTTCATTATTATTATCGACAAAAATGAAAGAATCATAAGCTTAAAACCAAAAATAGTTAAAATTTTTCATTTTTCCTGTTTTACCACCCATACACATCCCCCCGCAAGCAGGAGACGGACAGCGAGAAAGCTTTCTCGCTGTCCGTCTTCACTGGTTTCAAACTCTTATGTTCTGAACTTCAGGCTCAAAACTTCTCCATAAACTGCATCAGGATGGTGGCAACCTCCGCGCGGGTGGCGTTGTCCGTGGGGGCCAGGGTATTCTGGCCTTTGGTAGAAATGATGCCGGCATTTACGGCCCATTCCATTCCGTCCAGCGCCCAAGAGGAGATGCTGGAATAGTCTGCGTAGTTTTTAAGATCAATGCCCTGCCCCTCTGCCTTGTACTCCTTGAGCTTAGCGTAGTTGCTGAGGATCAAAGCAAGCTGCTCACGGGTCATGGGGCTGTCCGGCGCAAAGTTCTTTCCGCTCACGCCGGTGATGACGCCTGTTTCGCTGACCCAGGCCACTGCCTTGGCATACCAGGCATCGGCGGCCACATCGGCAAAGGCAGGCTCACCGGCCTCCGGCTTGCCCTCCAGCGTATAGAGCATCTGGGCGATCATGCCCCGGGTCAAAGTGGCGTTGGGAGCAAAGGAATTCTGGCTCACGCCGGACATGATGCCTTTTTCCGTCACATAATTCACCGCATTGAAGTACCAGCTGTCGGTAGCCACGTCCTGGAAGCTGCTCTTGGGGGCCTTGGCCAGCAGGTAGTCGATCATCTCCAGGCCTTTCTCATGGGCGCGCTTGGCCATATCCATACCCACCTTGGTGGTATCCTTGGGGTCCATGGCGGCAAATTCCTTGTTCAGCTGCTGCTGCAGGGCATCCAGCTCAGACAGGACATACTGCTTGTCGGTCTCGCTGATGGGCTGGCCGGTGATCTGCTCGGCATACTTGATATAGCCGCCCAGGCCCTCAAAGGTGAAGTAATAGGAATCTCTCCAGTTTTCGGGGTAAGCCACATACTTGCCGCCGTCCCGGGTGGTCCAGGTGCAGAAGCCGTCGGGCTTTTCAGCGGTCTTGGTCACAGTGGCGGTGGATACCTGATAGCCCTCATACTGGTCGGTCAGCAGCATGGGGTAGTAGGGCACAAACACGTTGTTGGACATATTGCCAACGCCGACCCAGCCCACCGTGCCGGTCTCCAGAGGACGATCCTCGAACAGCTGGAAGATCTCGATCTCCTGGTTGCTCTCCTTGCCCACAGAGCTCAGCTTATAGAAGTTGAAGATATCGTTCTTGTCCAGCTTGCGGTCAGCCTCAATATTGGTGTACAGGGGGACGATCTTGCCGTCTTTGACGTTGGAAATGGTGAAAATCTCGTTGTTGGCATCCAGATAAGCGGAATCCATCTGGCCATACTTTTCCGGGTTCAGGAACTTCAGGCCGTCCGGCATACGGGCGTTGCCGGAGCTGTTATCCGCATAAGAAGCCTTGAAATCAATGATGTTCTCGGCCTCATCGCCCTGGAAGGTCCCGGCCTGCTTGGCCACTTCCACCAGCTTCTCCGAAGCAATGACGTTCTCAGTGTCATCCAGATCGACCTGGCCGATGATGGCAATGTTGGGCTCAATGAAGATCATATCGTTGTTGAGCTTGATGGCCACGTACTGGGTGCCGGAGCAGTTCTCAATATACCAGCCCTCGTTCTGGTCACAGATAAAGACGCCGGACTCAAAGAACGCGCCGTAGGTGTCATAGATCTCACACAGCAGCTCCACACCTTCCCGGGCTGTGGCGGCCTCGGCCAGGATGATGGTGGGAATATCGGTTTCCTCAATTCCGCCGCCCTTTTCGCCGGTCTTCACCAGGGGGTCTACGGCTTTTACAGCATCATTGCCGTGAATGGTCTCGGTGGCGGACACAGACACGCCCTTCTCATTGGTGCCAAACTCGGTATAAGAGTAGTGGAAATCCTCTGGATTTCCGGTATTGATTTTCTCTCCGCACTCCGGGCAGGTCCCATCATAGAAGACGTCGTTGGTAAAGTGGGTAAAGCGGTAGCTGTCATGGGTAAAGGTCCACTCCATGGAGCCGTAAGTGGAGCAGCTGACATAGGTGTCCCCAGCTTTCCATTTTCCGGCCTCTGTGATCATCCACAGCTTGTTCATGTCCGCGCCGTAGTCCTCGGTGCGGGCGACAAACGGCGTTCCCTCCTCCACCAGGTTGCCGCCCACATAGAGCGTGGTACAGGCCGATGCGCCGATGGCTGCGGTCATCGTCAAAGCAGCGGTGACGATGGCTGCGGTCAGGAGTTTTCTGAATCGTTTCATGATGTACCCCTTTCTCTTTTTCCAATGTAAAGTCCGCCGTGGATGGCGCCAAGTACCTCCAGGTACCTTTCACCCGGTCCAGCGCAGCGGATCTTCTATTCAATTATACTATATCTTTCCATTTTATACAAGACATTTTTGTTTAAAATGTCTCTCACTTGTAAACAAGGGCAAACGGAAAACAAAAATCTCAATCTATGTGTCACCATTTGCCCTTATTGCGGCTCTATTAATTAAAGGGACTATTTTTGATAGAAGGAAGCCTTATGCGCACAAGTTTGAAACTCTTCCCCGCCCTGATCATGGCCGTCATCCTCACCGTGGGCTGTGCCTCATCCAACTCCAAGACGCTCTCTGATGAAGAAATTTTGGAGAAGGTCTCGCCCTATCTGGAGCAGCTGGTTTACCAAGACCCGGCCAGCTATGCTTCCCTGGACGATTTCCTACGGGCCAATCTGGGCCTTGATACCACAACGGTGGAGTCCGTCACATTGTATCTGGGCGCTCCAAACCAGAACACCGGCTGTTTTCTCATGCTGACCCCTGCAAAAGATGTGGACCTGGAATCCATTGAGGCAAGTCTGGAGGCCAAGGGAGACTCCATGGCAAAAACCGCACAGATGGGATATACACAGGGGTATTCCGAGTACTCCGTCCTACAGACCCAGGGCCGGTTCTTCCTTGTGATGCAGGCGGATGCCGATCGGTATGATGAGCTGGTACAGCTGTTATCAGAATTGTAACTGCCCCTCCCCATCGTCAAATCTTTGTAGTCAAAACAATCGGACCCGTGGAGCAGTCATCCGCCCCGCGGAGGCAACGCTTCTGCCTGTCAGCCGAATTTTCAGCCAGAAAAGCCACCCGCTGAGCGGGTGGCTTTCTTGTTTGAAAATTGGTTTTTTCCGGGCTTTTTCTACCTGACGGCGGCCCCTACCGGCTTTTCGCCGCCCCATTTGACGTACCGTCCAGCCCATACCGTGCCAGATAAGCTTTGGCCGTTTCCAGGCAGCGGCGGGCGTGTCCCTCCGGACCAAGCTCCGCCAGCCGCTTTGTATTGGGAAGCTCAATGGACATGGGGATGTTTGGAAGCGCGGCCACCATCCCAGCGATGTCCATGACCCCTTCCCCAGGGTAGAGCCGCCCCTCCCGGGCCGTCCAAATCATCAGCTCATCCCGGATATCATCCAGAACCGGGTCCCCGTTGGGCCCTGCCGGGCCGTCACAGAGGTGCAGAAAGCGGAAATACTTTGGGTCTGTGCGGGCAACCTCATGGGCCGTCACCCCCGCCCGGCCCGCGTGCAGCATATCTATCAGCAAAAACAGATTTGGGCAGCGAAGCTGGTCCACCAGAGTGATCCCCTCCTGCATGTTTCGCACCCCAGCCCAGGGGAGAAACTCAATGTTATAGTTGAGCTGATACTGCCCCGCCATCTCCGCGATCCGGCCCACCTGGTCGGTATAATAGGCCCGGTCCCTGGTCCACACACTGCCCAGCACATCCGACGCGCCCAGCTCCGCGGCCGCCTCAAAGGCAGGCTCATAGCCTGTGCGTATTCCTCATCATTGGGAGCTTTCCCATGCCAGGAGGCCTGATCTTCCATAAAGGGCACGCCCTTTCCCTTGACCGTGGACATGATGATGCAGAATGGGACTCCCCGAACGCTCCGCGCTCTGGCAAAGGCCTGTTCCATCTGATCAAAGTCATGGCCGTCAATTTCCTGCACCTCAAAGCCAAAGGCTCTGAGCTTATCGGGAATGGGGTAGGGGCTCATGACCTGTTCCACAGGTCCGTCGATTTGCAGATGATTGTTGTCAATGATGACGCACAGGTTGTCCAGCTGATAGTGGTGGGCAAACATAAACGCCTCCCAGGGCTGGCCCTCCTGAATTTCTCCGTCCCCCAGCAGGGCATAGACCCGCAGGGATTTATGCTGGTGCTTGGCCATCAGCGCCATACCCGCCGCGGCGGAGATCCCCTGGCCCAGGGAGCCAGTGGACATATCCACCCCCGGCGTCAGGTTCATGTTGGGATGGCCCTGGAGATGGCTGCCGATCTTACGCAGCGTAAGCAGGTCCTCCTTGGGGAAAAAGCCACGGGCCGCCAGGGCGGCGTACAGGCCGGGGGCGGTGTGCCCCTTGGACAGCACAAAGCGGTCCCGTTCCTCCCAGTCCGGACGGCTGGGATCAATGTTCAGTTCTTTAAAGTAAAGATATGTAAACAGGTCCGCCGCCGACAGACTTCCGCCGGGATGGCCCGACCTGGCGGCGTGGGTGGCCTCCAAAATCCCCATACGCACCTGGCAGGCCAGGCGCGCCAGACGTCGTTTTTCTTCCGGACTCACGCAGATTCCTCCTTCCCGGTTCTGATGCAGTACGGCCGTCCTCATGGGATGGCCGTACCGCAGATCGCTTTTCACAAATGGGCTGATATTTCCCTAAACTTCACATTATCGTCCGTATTTTCCATCCAGCACCGCGTTCAGGGAACAAATGGCACACTTCTCCTGTGCCGGATGCGCCGTTCCGCAGACCGGGCAGGTCACCAGATCCTGCTCCGCGGCAAACAGCTCCACCCGCCCGCATCTTGGGCAGGCGTAGATGTCCACATGGAACCGGTTGGTAAACAGGGCGCTGCCCATGGCATAGGATTTTTTCTGCAGCTCCAGCTCTTTGCCGCATACGGGACAGCGTTTTACATCAGTTGCAGCGTCTTTCATGTTCAGGTTCCTTTCCGCTCCATCGGGGATGTGCTTATGCGTTGTGGGACTTGGCGTGGCTGGGGGCGACGTACTGACCGTTCTCCTTCTTGACCAGCTTGCCCTCCTTCACCAAATCGTTGGGGCTGTAGATATCGTTGATGTTCCAGCAGCCTGGGGTGGGCACCACGATGTTCTCCATGGGGATCTCCACCAGGAAGGGCTTGCCGGCCTTATTGGCCTCCAGGGCCTTCTCCAGGGCGGCGGGCAGCTCCTCGGCAGAAGAAATGCACACAGAGTCCACACCGTAGTCCTTGGCCACGCCGGCCCAGCTGGGAGAATAGCGCTCGCCCTGGGCATCGTAGAATACCGTACCGAACTTGGTCTGATAGTTGGCGTTTTCCAGGCCGGCGATGGTGCCGAAGGCGGCGTTGTTCATCACCACCCATGTGCAGGCGATGCCCTTCTCCACCGCGGTAGCCAGAACAGAGGGGTTAATGCCAAATCCGCCGTCGCCGGTGAGGTTCCACACCATCCGGTCGGGAGCAGCCAGCTTGCCGCCCAGCACGGCAGAGGGGCCGAAACCCATGGTAGCCAGACCGGAGGAGTGGTGGATGGTGCCGGGGATGGTAATGTCAAACTCCTGGGCCACACCGTTCTTGTTCCAGCCCACATCGGTGAAGAGGATGGTATCCTCGGGGATGGCGGCTTTCACGTCCCGCAGGATGCGCTGGGGCGTCATGGGGAAGCGGGGATCGTTGGAGATGGCCTCGTTGGACTTCTTGAAGTCCGCCTTGGCCTTGGCGATCTGGGCCCGCAGTTCGGGGTTGCTGCGGCCCTTGGGGCAGATCTTCTTGACCTCTTCCAGAATCTGCTTCAGGCCGATCTTCAAATCGCCCACCGCACCGATCTCCACAGGGTAGTTGCGGCCGATCTCGTTGGGGTCGATGTCGATCTGGAGGAAGGTGGTCTTGTCGGGATCAAAGGTGACGCCCTGGTACCAGCTAGAGCTGTCCGTCTCACCAAAGCGAGTGCCCAGACCCAGGATCACATCGGCCTGAGTGGTCAGAGAGTGGGTAAACTCCAGACCCCAGAAGCCGGTCTGGCCGATCATCAGGGGGTGCTGGTCGCTGAGGCAGCCCTGGCCGGCCAGGGTGCGGGACACAGGGATATCCAGGTACTCCGCCAGCGCGGCCAGCTCCTGAGAGGCCTGGGAGAGCAGAATGCCGCCGCCGGCGTGGAGGACGGGGTTCTTGGCCTCCACCAGCTTCTTGGCGATGGCCTTGGCGGCCTCGGGGTCAATGGCGGGACGGGCGGTCACATGGCTGTCCTTGTAAGTACGATCCCACAGATCCTCCTCCATCTCCCGGGAGAACATATCCATGGGGACGTCCACCAGTACAGGGCCGGGACGGCCGGACTCCGCCAGACGGAACGCCCGGTCCAGGATGTTGGGCAGGGCCTCCACATCGTCCACCCGCCAGCAGCGCTTGCAGACAGGCTCCAGCAGCTTGTACTGGTCGCCGTCGGCATGCATCTGAACCTCCTGATGGGGGTGGCGGCCAAAGTAGTAGCTGGGCACATCCCCGGCAATCACCACCATAGGAATGGAGTCCAGAGATGCGTTGGCCACGCCGGTGATCACATTGGTCAGGCCGGGGCCCAGGTGGCACATGACCACAGAGGCCTTGTGGGTGACCCGGGCGTAGCCGTCGGCGGCGGTGGAGGCAATGGCCTCATGGCGGGTGCCGATGTAGCGCAGCTTCTTGCTTCTGGACAGGGCGTCCAGCATACCGATGACGGTGTGTCCGCACAGGCCGAACAGCTCGGTAACGCCCCGGCGCTCCAGATAATCCACAATCAAATCAGAAACGAGTTTTTTGCTCATGGTAAACTTCCTCCTAAACTCCCGGTTATTTCTTCTGCTCTGCTATCTCGTTGAGCTTATCTGCAACGGCTCCATAGCCGGAGAAAAAGCTGCACAGCAGAGGCGTCTTCACATCTTTCAAATCTGGCAGCAGCGCCCGCATGGATACCTGGGCCATGACGATGGCATCGTAGCCCATCTTGTCCAGCTCCCGGATGCTCTGCATCAGGATTCGGTTATGCTCCTCGGGATGGCCGGCCTGAAGGGCATCCCAAGCGGGGTTCTGGAGATACTGGGTGCACTCCATCTTTTTGCCCTGCTTGGCGCCCTCCGCCTCAATGAGGCGCTGGCTGGGACCCAGGGTGGTCTCCAGGGTAGCGATCAGGGCAATTTTTGTACCCAGACGGACCGCTTCCTGGGCCATGGGCAGGTCCACTTTCATCACCGGAATATTGACTTCCTTTGCGTAAATATCCGCCACCTCGCCCACGGTGGAGCAGGAATTGACGATCAGGTCGGCTCCGGAAATCTCCGCCGCCTTGGCATACAGGGTCATCCGGTCGATGACCGCCTGAGTGGGGCCTCCGTTGGCCCGGACATCCGCCAGCAGCGTGCTGTCGGTAATAAACTCCACCCGGACGCCGGGGACGCGCTCCTTTAAAAAGGCAATGGTATCTTCCCGCTTGGCAAAGCTGGTTTGCAAAATACACACATGAGGTGCTGACATATCCATTTCCTCCTGAATGAAATCTACAGTAACTATATCAATGACGTTTGCGGGCCGCCAACGCCTTGGCCTTGGCTACGATGGAATCCACATCCATCCCGTGGTCCTGGTAGATGAGCTCCGGATCGCCGGACTCGCCAAACCGGTCCTGAATACCCACAAATTCCATGGGGACCGGGCAATTTTGTACCACGACCTCAGAGACCGCGCTGCCCAGACCGCCGAAAATGGTGTGGTCCTCGATGGTCATAATGGCGCCGGTCTCCTTTGCCGCGGTGATGACCGCCTCCTTGTCCAGGGGCTTAATGGTGGCCATATCCAGCACCCGGACCCCAATCCCCTGCTCTTTCAGGATGTTGGCGGCGTCCAGGGCCTTTTTCAGCAGGATCCCGGAGACGATCATGGTCATATCCCGGCCATAGTCCACCACAGTATTGGCCTTGCCCCACTCAAAGCGATAGGTTTCTGGGTCGTACAGGTCGGCCACAGGGTTTCGGTGCAGGCGGACATACAGCGGGCCGGTAAAGTCCACCGCAGCGTGGGCCAGGGCCCGGGCCGCCACGGCATCGGCGGGCTGCACCACTGTCATATTGGGAAAAGAACGCATGATGGCCACATCCTCAATGGCGGCATGGGTAGCGCCGTCGCCGCCCACCTGCAGTCCCGCATGGGTGCCAATGATGGTGACGTTTAAATTCGGGTAGCACACGAAGGTTCTGACCTGCTCACAGGCCCGCATAGAGGCAAATACCGCGAAGGTGGCCAAAAAAACCTTGTTCCCACAGGCCGCCAGACCGGCGGAAGCGCCTACCAGATTCTGCTCGGCAATTCCAAAAGAAAACTCCCGCTCCGGAAAGAGCTTTCCAAACTTCTCCAGTCCGCAGGTCTTGGTATCCGCGTTGCAGACAACAAACTTATCGTTGGTCTTGGCAATTTCAATCAGCTCCTGCCCAAAGGCCATACGAGTCGCCAGTGTTTTCCCCATTATACTACGCCTCCTTCCTGAATTTCCGCAATGGCTTTGACCATTTGCTCATCGTCCGGCGGAGCGCCGTGCCAGGCGCAGTCGTCCTCCATAAAGGAAACGCCCTTTCCCTTGACGGTGCGCATGAGAATGGCGGTAGGGTGGCGCATGGTCTTGGCGGTGTGCAGGGCGGTCAGCACATCTTTCATGTTGTGGCCGTTGACCTCCACCACGTTCCAACCAAAGGAACGCCATTTGTCGGCCAGCGGCTCCACGGTCATAATGTCATTGACCCAGCCGTTGATCTGAACACCGTTGCAGTCTACAATGGCCACCAGATTCTTCAAATCGTGGTGGTTGGCCGCCATAGCTGCCTCCCAGACCATGCCCTCCTGGATCTCGCCATCACCCAGCATGACATAGGTCATGTAATCCTTGTGGTGCAGCTTGGCGGACAGGGCCATGCCCACGCCCACGGACAAACCGTTCCCCAGGGAACCGGCGGTCATATCCACGCCGGGCGTCTTGTTCATATCCGGATGGCCCTGCAAAATGGAGTGGTACTGACGCAGGGTGGTCAACACCGAGGGGTCAAAGTAGCCCCGCCGGGCCAGGGCGGCATACATCACCGGGCAGGAGTGCCCTTTGGAAAGAATGAAGCGATCCCGATCCTCCCAGCGGGGATTCTGGGGATCGATGTTCATCACATGGAAGTAAAGCGCGGTGACCATTTCTACCGCCGACAGGGAGCCGCCGGGGTGACCGGCCTTGGCCGCGTGGATCATGGAGATGATATCTTCCCGAATTTGCACCGCCTGCTGTTCCAGCCGTTCCACATCACGCTGTGTGAAGTAATTGTGGTTCACCAAAATCATTCCTTTCTGCAACGGGGCAAAACCTTGTGTGCCCCGTTCCGTTTCTGTGGACAGCTTACTTCCCCCCACCGGGAAAGTCCAATTCTTGTTTGTGACACTTATTATCAGAAAAAATAATAGCTCTTCCAGTTCCATCCCTTGACAAACGGGAAAAGAACGGACATAGTAAAAGAAACACGGCCTTTTAACGGGAACGCCTCTCGTTTCCATTTGCCGTTTTGCACAAAAAGAAAGGCCACATTTGGCCAACTTGGCAATGACTATCGGGAGGGATCAGGCATGGATCTATATGTCATGCGGTATGTGCTGGCGGTAGCGGATCTGGGGAATTTTTCCCTGGCAGCCCAGAGCTGTCATGTTGGACAGCCCGCCTTGTCTCAGCAGGTGGCAAAATTGGAAAAGGAACTGGGGGTCACCCTGTTTTACCGAAATGCCCGGGGCGCCGTGCTCACCGAGGCCGGGCGGGAGTTTGTACTTCGGGCCAGAGAGATCCTGCAAAAAGCCCAGGCCCTGGAAGAGGAAATGGCGTTTTACGCCGGACTTCACAAAGGCACCCTCTCCCTTGGGATCATTACCAGTCTGCAATGCATCGACTTTGGCGGTATGCTGTCTGCCTTTTGCTGCAGCTATCCCGATATTTCGGTCAATATCGTTCAGGACGGCACTTACCGCCTCATTGACCTGCTGTTGGAGCGAAAAATCGACCTGGGCTTTCTCAACCGGCCTGCCGGCGGCGTGCCGTCCAGCCTGGAATTTGTCAAGCTGGGTGAAGATCGATACTCTCTGGCCGTACCCCGGCTGCATCCCCTGGCCCGGCGGGAGCAGGTCAGTCTGACCGAATTGCAAAATGAACATTTCATTTTTCATCAGAGCGGGCAGGTGGCCGCCCAGCTGTGTCTGGACGCCTGCCGCCTGGCTGGCTTTGAGCCGAACATCGTCTGCCGCTCCAGCAGCCCCACCACAGGCCTTTATATGGTCCAGGGCGGCCTGGGCATTGCTTTTTTGCCCACCGAAGAGTTCCGCTCCCACACTGTCGCCGGGGTTGTAGAGGTCAAGCTGCAAGAGCCCATCATCAAAGAGGTGGGTATTGCCTGGCGGCGGGACGCCGTCTCCCCCTTGCTCCGCGAAGCCACGCTTTTTTGCAGAAAATGGATGCACTAACTGAGCAAGCCGCTGAACGACTGATCGTTCAGCGGCTTGTTTGGTTTGGTATTGCCCACAACGAGACAGCGGCGGCACAAATAATGAGGTGTGATAGCGATAGCGGCAAAAAGCTAATAAAATCAATGGTTTTGCGGACAGCGGATAGACAGGG
>CALWOP010000023.1 GCA_944383195.1 uncultured Oscillospiraceae bacterium | reverse complement strand
GCTATCCATCGGGAAAGCTGGTATTGTGTGTTGCTGCAAAGGAGGCGACACACGATGAATGACTACATGACTGCTCTATACCAGCGATTCTTCCGGGAGCCGGATGTCACCGAGTTGGAGGAAGAAATTGAACAGACCCGCCAGGAGGTACGGGACTGTCTGGGCAAGCTGCAGCGGCGTAAATTGATGCAGCTGGTGGATGCACAAAGCCTGCTGCGGGAGAAAACTTCTATGGCCGGCTTTATAGCAGGCTTTAAGCTGGCCTGGGGCATTGCGAAAGAGCTGGAGGCAGACGGTCTGTACTCTTTCGACTACGAACAAGAACAGCGGGCCTGCAAGGCAGCAGAACAGGAGGTGACACCTCGTGGCAAAGAAACGGGCTAATGGAGAGGGCAGCATCAGAAAGCGGAAGGACGGACGTTGGGAAGGGCGATACACCGCCGGGTATGATGCCAAGACCGGCAGGCGGATCACCAAGAATGTGCTGGGCAAGACCCAAGCGGAGGTCAAGGAAAAGCTAAAAAAGGCTCTGGAGGAGTGCCAGGGGCTGGATGTGAGCCGCACCGAAGAATACACTGTAGCTACATGGCTGCGCACTTGGTACGAGCTCTACGCCAAACCAAATGTGCGTACCGCCACAGCAAATCGGTATGAGCTCATCATCGAACGCTACACTATTCCCCGGATTGGCAGTATCAAACTAAAGAAGCTGACCACCCGGCACCTGCAGAAGCTCTACAAAGAGTTATTGGAGGACGGCAGAATACATATTGGAAAAGGAGAAACAAAGGGACTGAGTACCACTACCGTCCGCAGCGTCCACCTGATGCTCCACGCCGCCCTGGAACGGGCGGTCAAGGAACGGCTCATCCCCAGGAATCCCACTGAAGATTGCATCGCTCCAAAGCCTCGCAAGATCGAGATGCAGATTCTTCCCTCTGAAGACATGCATGCCTATCTGGAGGCAGCCAAGGCCAGAGACCTGCTTCCCATGTTTTATCTGGAATTGGTCAGCGGCCTGCGAAAAGGCGAACTGGTGGCCCTGCGCTGGGACGATGTGGACATCCAGAACAGAACCATCTCGGTCAGCAAGCAGTATGTCCGCAACCCGGACGGTTCCCTGGAGCTCACCCGGCCCAAGACGGAAAACTCCGTACGCCTGGTGTCCATCCCGCAGACAGCGGTGGAGCTGCTGATCCAGGAGCACAACAAACATCCGGACAGCCCCTACCTGTTCCCCTCCCCGATCACCATGGAAATGTACCATCCGGATTCGGTGGTCAACCTCCACAAGAAGATCCTAAAGGACGCAGGACTGCCCCACATCCGCTTCCACGACCTGCGGCACACCTTCGCCACCACAGCCCTTCAGAACGGTGTGGATGTCAAGACGGTGTCCTCTATGCTGGGCCACTATGATGCCGGGTTCACCCTCCGCACCTACACCCACGCTACACGGCAGAAGCAGGACGAGGCTGCAGCCACCATGGGCAGCTTCATGGCACAGGTCATGTAGGGCAGAGAGAAAAAAGCCGGGCGGGAAGCGCAAACTTTCCGTCCGGCACTCTTTAGCCCTTTCCGCGTGTGGGTCACGGTGTGGGTCAGTTGGTTGACCCACATTTTGACCCACACTAAAAAATCAAAAATTGCAACAAAAAAGCCTCAAAAACCGAAGTTTTCAAGGCTTTTTGGAGCTGCTAGGCAGATTCGAACTGCCGACCTCATCCTTACCAACTGGTTGGGAGCCTTCCATCCCTTGATTTTCAACGCTTTCCGGCCATTTTTGCTCCAAAAGGATGAGGCCGGCGGCACTCTTTGTTCCGTTGGTTCCGTACAGTCCTTTCCCCGTGTGGGTCAGCGTGTGGGTCAAACATAGGGAGCCTCTGTTTCTGGAGAGCTCCAGATATTTTTATTGCTCCTCCTGTGCCCGTTCCCGGTTATAGGAAAACCAGTCCATACAAAGTTTTCCGAGGCTATTTCCCTTTCATTTTAAATACCCAAGAAAAATCCTTGACCCAGTAATTCCTCTGTATTCGCCAAAGTATCCATTGCATGATCGTGATCCTGCAGTGCAACTGCCGCTAAAAGATAATTGCAGACACAAAACAAGGCCGTCAATGAGCTCTTATACGATACACCTGTTGTCTGACAAGGTAAAATGATATCTCCGTACGGGTGAATCTCCTTGTTTCCCGCTTTGGTAAACAAAATGACTTTAATTCCTTTTCGTTTGATCCACGAAACCAAATTGGCCGTCATTTTTGAATAGCGGGGAGTCAAAAATGCAATGCAGATATCCTCAGGCTGGATTCCTATGACCTGCTCGGGATAGGCCATGGAAATCCCGTCCACCAAGTGTACTCCGGGCTTAATCTGTCCCAAGCGGTACCCCAAATAGTGAGCCACAGAAAAGTTGCCGCGAATTCCAATGATATAGACATTTCTTGCCTGAACAATAGAGGACACCGCTTCCGACAAAACCGTTTCAGATAAGACAGACAAGGTCTCTTGAATATTATCGACATCCGTCTGAAATGTACGCAGGAGCAGGTGGTTATCCCCTTCTGCCTGTATGGAGCTTTTGAGCCGTTCCGGTAAGCTGGCTTTTCCCAAAATACTTTGCTGCAGTTCCTGTTGCATATCGCCGTAACCCTGATAGCCGATGCTGCGGGTAAATCGAATCACGGAGGTGGTGCTGACCCCAATCAGATCTGCCAACTCCTCCAGCCTTTTAAACGGAATCGTATCCAGATGTTCCAGAAAGTAATCTGCGATGGTCCGCTGGATGTTGGTCAAATGCTCATACGCATTTCGGATCTGCTGTTGGAAATCTGTCATAGAACCCTATCCTTCCTGATGCAGCGTCACTTTCCCGATCAGCCGCAAACACCGTCTCTGCTAGAAATGATAGCTTAATTATAGCGTATTTTATCGTTTTTGACAAGAGAGTCCGAGGTTGCGGCAAATTTTTTAACGGTTCTGTGCGTTTTTAAGCGTGTTGGAGGCAGAGCGGACGGAATATCTCCGTCAGATTCCACAGATGGCTGGCGGGGTTATCGCTGCTGGCGCGGAGCAGGGAGTTGATTTTGTCCAGCCGCTCTCCGGACTTGGGTGCCCCGTTTTTGGAAATGGGTGCCTCCAGGGCCAGCGCCAAGTCGGCCACAATATCGCCCACAGCCCCGCCGGAACGGCCGGAGGGGATGGTAAGCAGACCGCTGCTCTGGGCGTAGGCGTGGGTATCCAGGGCCTCAGTGATGGTGCCCACCTGGTTGGGTTTTAGGATGAATCCGTCCAGCGCATGGCACTCATAGGCCTTCTGGAGCCGCCGGCGGTTGGTCACAATGAAATCGTCGCCGATCAGCTTGACCCCCTTCAGCTTCTGATGGGCCTGAACAAATCCATCCCAATCGTCCTCCGCCAGCAGATCCTCAATGAACAAGATGGGATACTTCCGAATCAGCTCGGCGGCGTGGTCGATCAGCTCCTCTCGAGAGACCCGGCGGGAGCCGTAGAGATAGGTATCCGTGTGTCTGTCGTACATTTCGCTGGAGGCGCAATCCAAGCAGTAGGCCATTTTATCCGCGCAGCCGCACTCCTCCACCGCCTGAGCCATCAGCTGCAGGACAACATCGGGGTCATCGCTGGGAGCCGCCCAGCCGTAGGACCCGCCCAGGAAGGGCTTTTTGCCTCCCAAATACCGGCTGATCACCTGTTCCAGGCGTTGATAGACCTTCACCGCCAGTTCCACGGCCTCCTCCACCGAGTCGGCCTTCCAGGGGGCCAGCATGAATTCGTTAAAGGGCTGAGTCAGTTGGGGATAGCGTCCGCCGTTAATCACATTGAAGGTAGGCAGAGGGATGTTGGTCAGCGCTCCTCCCCGAAGATAGCGGTACACCGGCATCTTGTGGGCAGCAGCCGCAGCGCGCAGGCAGGCGATGGAGACGCTGTAAATGGAGTTGCCGCCCAGTCGCTCCTTGTTCTCCGTTCCGTCCAGCTCCAGCATACGCTGGTCAATTGCCCGCTGATCGGCTGCATCCATTCCAAGCAGTGCCGGAGCAATGACCGTTTCCACTGTATTTACGGCCTTGTGGACACTCAAGCCGTTAAACTCGTTTACATCATAGTCCCGGAGGACAAATGCCTCATGGGCTCCTACCGAGGTTCCGGTGGGCGCGGCGCCCCGGCCCATGCTGCCGTCCTGCGTAAACACGTCCACCTCCAGCATGGGTCGCGCTTTGCAGTCCAATACCTGACGGGCGGAAATTTTCTGAATTACGGTATTCATCATCATTTCTCCTCTTCCTTCTCTGGAACGGGTACATACATAATATTCAGATCACACAGGTTGGTGCCGGTATTGCCGGTCATGACTACGCAGCCCGCAGCGGAGAGCGCCTCAAAGCTGGCATGCCCCCGCAGAGCACCGTAGATGTCCACGCCGGCTCTCTCCATATCCGCTAGGCTGTCGGAATCGGTGATGCCGCCCGCGCATACGGTGGTGCCGTCCGTCCCCTCGGTATCAATGGAGAGCAGACAGGCACCCCTGGTTTTTGCGGCGGACACCGCAAAGCTGAGTGCCATCTCCTGGGACGGTCCGCCATGCCCGGTAATAACACAGTCCTCCGGAATGGTGGTGACCGACTCCCCTACGGATATGAGGGCGCAGGGGGGCGGCACCGGGCGGTGATAGGCCTGTATTTCTCTGGCGATGGCGGCCATCAGCGTCCCCATATCCCTGGCCTCTCCCTCGATGAAGGTAGAGAGCACCACCGTGCGCAGGCCCAGCTGTTCCGCCGCGCGCTGTGCGGCCGCAGCGCTGTCCGGCAAGGTGTTGATTTGATAGTATGTATTTTGGGGAAAGGCTTTGGGCGTCTCGCCGGCAGGGCCGCAGGAGGCGAGATACCGGGTCACGGACGCTGGCAGGCGGCTGTGGAGATCGTACTTTTCGATGCAGGCCAGAGCGTCCTGAAGGGTGGTCTGGTCCGGGCCCATGGGCGTGCCGCAGTAGTGCTCCCAAGGCATGGAAATGTCCCTGGTGGGCGGATTGGACACGGAATCGCTGATGTTGAAGCCGATGAGTTCCGCCCCCCGGTCCGCAATCCGCTGGGCCATCCTGCCTCCGTTCATGCGGGAGATGTGGCGGCGCACCGCGTTGATCTCCAGGATTCCGGCGCCGGATTTCAGCAGAATATCCGTGGTCTTTTGCTCATCCTCTAGGGAAATTCCGTCCACCGGACAGCTCATCAGTGCCGACGAGCCTCCGCTCATCACACACAGGAATAGATCCTCCGGCCCGGCCCGGTCAATGAGGTCCAAAATCTCCAGGCAGGCCTCGTAGCCGGCCTGGTTGGGAATCGGATGTCCGCCAATCCGAACCCTGGTACGCACAAACCGGTCCCCAGGCTCCAGAATTTTGACCACCGCGATCCCATCGGTCAGGCGCTCGCCCAGCGCATCCTCCACCGCCATAGCCATGGCGTTGCACGCCTTTCCCGCACCGATGAGGTAGACGTTTCGCTTGTGGTCCAGATCCCAACAGCGATCTCCAATCCTCAGCAGATTTCCCTCACATTTTAAAATGGAGCGAATCCGCCCGTAGGCATCCAGTTCTTCCAGCGCGGCGTCAGTAATATCAAGAACTGTCTGCCGGGAACGCCGGTGTCCGTGCGAAAGAAGCTCGCTGCGATTTTTTATTTTTTCGCCCATAAAGAAACCCCCATACAGCAGTATTCGCTAGGTCAAAAAATGTTTCTTCTCATACATTTTATAGATCAGGCACCCTGGCGCAGCGTATTCCCCCCTATTTTTTCCTTTAAGAGGTTCTGCGTTATAGGATATTTGCTCAGCAAAAAAAGTATATCATAGTACATTTTCGCATTCAATACGGCAATATAGCCAGTTTTGTTTTGGCTATTTTGTTTAATTTATTGTTTAATATCCAGATTAAATATATTGACATACACAAAATTCATGATATATACTGTACGCATAGGTCAGTATTGTATGTATATGTTCAGGCGAATCATATAATTTTAAACGGTCAAAGGAGTGTGAGCCAATGTATCGAATCGGTATTGACGTAGGTGGTACCTTTACCGATGTCACGTTGCTGAACTCAGAAACAGGAGCCTACTACACCTATAAGCTTTCCTCCACTTTGCATGACCAGTCAGAAGCAATTGCAAACGGGACAAAAGAGACTCTGGCGCTCTACGGGGTCCCGGTGGAGCAGCTGGAGTATTTTGGCCACGGCACCACGGTTGCAACCAACATGATTATTGAGCGCAAGGGCGCGAAGACCGCTCTGATCACCACAAAGGGCTTCCGGGACCTGCTGGAAATCGGCCGTCAGACACGCCCCTCCCTGTATGATATTATGGAGGACAAACCAGAGACCCTGGTGCGCCGCGCGCTTCGCTGCGAGGTGGACGAGCGCACCATGGCCGACGGCACCATCCTCCGGAAGGTAAATCGGGACGAGGTGCTGCGGGTACTCAGCCAGCTGAAGGGAAAGGGTGTGGAGTCGCTGGCGGTATGCTTCCTGTTCTCCTTCCTGAACCCGGAAAACGAGCGAATTGTAGAGCAGTGCATCAAGGAGACCTGGCCCGAGGTCTACTGCTCCGTCTCCTCCACCATTCTTCCGGAGTTCCGGGAGTTTGAACGTCTCAGCACCACGGTGATCAACTCCTATCTGGGCCCCCGGATGAAGATGTACATCCACAACCTGCAGGATCGCATCCGCCAAGTGGGTGTCAGGGTGGAGCCCTACATCACCCAGTCCAACGGCGGCGTCATGTCTATCTCCTCCACCATTCAGACCCCTGTCCAGACGGCCCTGTCCGGCCCAAGCGCGGGGGTCATGGGCGCCATTTACATTGCCAAGGCGGCGGGGTTCCAGGACATCATCACCTATGATATGGGCGGAACCAGCACGGATGTGTCCCTGGTAAAGGGTGGAATCGCGGAATACACTACCAAGCGCAAGGTGTGTGGCCTGCCCTCCGGCGTGCCCATGATCGATGTCCACGCGGTAGGCGCCGGCGGCGGCTCCATCGCCCACATCGACAACGCGGGCGCACTGAAGGTGGGGCCAGAGAGCGCGGGCGCCAATCCCGGACCGGTAGCCTATAACCTGGGCAATGAACAACCCGTGGTCACCGATGCCAATCTGGTGTTGGGGCGGATCAATCCCCACTACGTACTGGGCGGCCGGCTGAAAATCGACGCCCAACTGTCCCGGGCGGCCATGAAAAAGCAAATCGCCGACCCTATGGGGCTCTCCGTGGAGGCAGCGGCCCAGGGCGTCATCAGCGTCGTCAACTCCAACATGGCCCGGGCCATCCGTGTGATTACCGTGGAAAAAGGCCATAACCCCTCTGATTTCACCCTGGTGGCCTACGGCGGCGCCGGTCCCCTCCACGCCGTCCACCTGGCCCAGGAGATGGGCATCCGCACGGTGCTCATCCCCCCCGCCCCCGGCGCTCTGTGCGCTCTGGGTCTGCTGACGGCAGACATCAAAAAGAGCTATGTGAAAACCGCCCTCATCCCCTACGACCAGGCGACGCCCGAGCAGATTAACCAGGCAGTTCTGCCGCTGATGGAGGAGGGCAACCGGTGGCTGGCCTCGGAAAACGTCCCGGAGCAGCGGCGCCAGTTCCACAACGTGGCCGAGATGCGGTACGTGGGACAAAACTATGAGCTCCAGGTGGAAATTCCCGCCGGTCTGGTGGATCAGGCGGACCTGGACCGAATGAAGGAAGATTTCTTCCGGGCCCACGAGATGAACTACGGCTATTACAATCCCAACGCCCCCGTTCAGTTTGTCAACTTCCGCAGCGAGGCCATCGGTCAGGTGCAGAAGCCCCGACTGGCCGAGCTGACTGAGCACATGGAGACTCCCTCCGGAGCGGTGATAGACCATCGGGATGTCTACTTCGAGGAGTCGGGTCTGGTTCGCTGCCCCGTCTACGACAGAAGCAAATTCGGCCGCTGTCCCCGCGTGGACGGCCCGTGCATTGTGGAGCAGATGGACTCCACCACAGTCATTCCGCCCAACACCTGGTTTGAGGTAGATATCCACGGCAATCTGATTGTAAATGCCTTTGGCGACGGGAAAGGAGGCGACGAGGCGTGAAAATTGACGGTATCCTGCTGGAGGTCATTGGAAACACCTTTATGTCCATCGCCGAGGAGATGGGCGCAGTCCTGGTCAAGTCCGCATATTCCACCAACATCAAGGAGCGCAAGGACTGCTCCTGCGCGCTGTTCGACGCGGAAGGGCACACCATCGCTCAAGCCGAACATATCCCCATGCACCTGGGCTCCCTGCTGGGCCTGATCGGAGAGATCAAAAAGAATTTCACTCCCGACCAGATCCATCCCGGAGACATGTTTATCGCCAACGACCCCTATAACGGCGGCGGCACCCACCTGCCCGACATCGCCGTGGCCTCCCCCGTCTTTTACGAGGGCAAGGTAGTGGCCTATGTTGCCAACATCGCCCACCACAACGACGTGGGTGGCCGAGTCCCCGGCTCCAACGCCGCCGACTCCGACTCCATCTACGCCGAGGGCATCCGAATTCCCCCGGTGAAGATTTTCCAGAAGGGGGAGCTGGTGGAGGACATCCTCAACCTCATCCTCCTCAACTGCCGGGTCAACCACATCCGCCGGGGCGACTTGAACGCCCAGTTTGCCTGCAACCGCAAGGGCGTGCAGCGGGTGGAGGATGTGTGCACCCGCTACGGCACCGCCACTGTCACCGCCTGCATGGAGGAGCTGCTGGACTACTCCGAGCGGAAGATCCGCATGGCTCTGGCGGAGATTCCCAACGGCGTGCACACCTTCTCCGACTATCTGGACTCCGACGGCGTGGGCAGCGGTCCCATCAAGCTGTCTGTCACGGTGGAGATCAAGGATCAGGACATTGCCCTGGATTTTACCGACAACCCGGACCAGGTAAAGGGGGCCATCAATCTCCCCCTGTCCGCCCTGCGGGCCGCCGTTTACTATGGCGTGCGCAGCATTGTGGACCCCACCCTGCCGGCCAACGGAGGCTATTATCGGGCCATCCAGATTAAGACACGGCCGGGCTGCATCCTGGGCTGCACCGAGCCGGCGGCCTGCGCCGGCCGCAGCGACACAGCCCAGCGGGTGGCCGACATGGTGTTCGGCGCCATGTCCCAGGTGGTGCCCCACAAGGTGCTGGCGGGGAGCAACAGCTCCATCACCGGTGTCTACTTCGGCGGCGTGGACCCCAAGACCCACGAGTACTACGTCTACATGGAGACCTTCGGCGGCGGCTCCGGCGCCCGGTTCAACAAGGACGGCCTGAGCTGTGTCCAGGTCCACATGACCAACACCTCCAACCTCCCCATCGAGAGCATGGAGATCGAGTTCCCTTACATGGTGGAGCAGTACACCCTGGTGCCGGATTCCGGCGGGCCCGGCAAGTTCCGGGGCGGCCTGTCCATGAGCAAGGACATCCGGGTCCTGGGCCATAACAGCCAGTTTACCATCAAGGCTGACCGCCAGAAAACGCCGCCCTGGGGGCTGTTCGGCGGCAAGCCCGGCTTGCCCGGTGTCATCACCATCTACCCCGGAACGGATCAGGAGGCGGTGATTGATTCCAAGAAATCCGGTACCACCTTGAAATCCGGCGGTGTGCTCCGCTGTCAGATGCCTGGGGCCGGCGGCTACGGAAATCCCCTGGAGCGGGATCACGCTCTGATCGTCTATGACCTGGAAGAGGGATACATCACCCCGGAGAGCGCTCTGCGGGACTACGGGCTGACCGAGGAGGCTCTGGCCCAGATTGAAGTGTTCGGAAAAACGTGACGAAAAGTCCATGCAACGATTTAATCAATAAAGAAAGGAAGCGTTTTGGATGCGTTACAAGAAATTCGGCAGCACCGGCAAGGATATCTCAGTTTTATGTCTGGGCACTTGGGCGCTGGGTGGAAAGCAGTTCGGTGCCGTCACTCAGGAAGATGCCGTAGCAGCGGTGCACGCCATGATTGACTGCGGCGTAAACATTGTGGACACCGCCCCCATCTATGCTTCCGGCGGTTCGGAAGAGGTCCTGGGCAAGGCCCTTCAGGGCGGATATCGGGACAAGGTATTTCTGATCACCAAATTCGGCAGCGAATTTGTGGACCCCAACGACAGCGACAAGGGCACTATCAAGGACTCCAGCCGGAAAAACATGCTCAAGTCCATTGATGCCAGCCTGAAGCGGCTCCAGACCGACTACATCGACGGCTATCTGATGCACTGGGACGATCGGGTGGGGACCCCCATCGAGGAGACCATCGCCTGCATGAAGGAGCTGAAGGGCGCGGGGAAGGTGCGTTTCCTGGGTATGTCCAATTTGGAGCGCGACCTGGCAGACCGCTTGCTGGCGGACGGCGTTCTGGATATTGTTCAGTATCCCTACAATATGGTCAACCGCACCAAGGAGGATGTTCTGAAGTACTATGCCGGCCAGGGATGCGGCACAATGGGCTACGGCTCTCTGGGCGGGGGCATCCTCACCGGCCAGTTCCGGGAGGTACCCACCTTTGGCCACGGGGATATGCGCGCCTCCTTCTACGGCCCCATGTTCACCGAGCCCGGCTTCTCCCAAATTCAGGCTCTGCTTAAGGTCATGGACGGCATCGCTGAGACCCACAAGGCCACGGTGGCCCAGGTGGCCATCAACTGGGCGCTGGCCCACGACTACATGCACACCGTTCTCACCGGCGTGGGCAATGCGGCTGAGGCGGAGGAAAACTGTGCCGCCGCCGCCTGGGAGCTAACCGCTCAGGAGAAGCAAGCGCTGGACGAGGCCATTTCCAAGATCCACATTTACAGCTAAGAAAAGGGGGACAAATTTATGTATTCCCTTCCAACCGACGACTTTCGTCAGTATATCAACGGCGAGCTGGTATCCGGCCGGGGCCGCACCACACAGATTCGCTGCCCCGGCAATGGTGAACCGGTGGCTCAGGTAGCCCTGGCCACCAAGGAACAGGCCCAGCAGGCGCTGGAGGCCGCCCGCGACGCCTTCCCCGGCTGGAGCGCACTGACGCTGGAGGAACGGGGCGCCTGGATGATGAAGCTGCGGGACGCCATCCAGCATGAGAGCGAAAACCTGCTCAACCTGCTCATGCTGGAGAGCGGCAAGCTGCGCTCCCACGCGGCCTTTGAAACAGGCAGTCTAACCGGCTATCTCAGCTTCTTCCTGGAGCAGGCCAAGAGTGAGCACACCCAGGGCATCCGTGACGCCGCCGGCGGAAAAAACATGTTCCTGGCCGTGCGGGAGCCGGTTGGGGTAGTGGTGGCCGCACTGGCCTGGAATTTCCCCATGCACAACCTGGCCACCAAGCTTGGTCCCATTCTGGCGTCGGGATGTACCGCAGTCATCAAGCCGGCCACCAAGACCCCTCTTTCCACCCTCTATTTCGGTGAGATCCTCCACCGCATCGGGTTCCCTAAGGGGGTCATCAACTTTGTGGCTGGAGATGCCCGGGAGATCGGCACCACCCTGTGTGAGAGCCCCATCCCCGCCATGATCACCATGATCGGCTCCACCGCCGGCGGTCTGCGCATGGTGCGGGATTCTGCCACCAGCGTGAAGCGCTTCTCCATGGAACTGGGGGGAAACGCCCCTGTCATTGTGACGCCTTCGGCAGACCTGAGCGCCGCCGCGGCCCATGTGATCGGGAACAAAATGCGCTGCGCGGGCCAGACCTGCGTGGCGCCCCAGCGGGCCTTCGTTCACCGGAGCGTGTACCGGGAATTTCTGGCGCTGTGCACGGAAATCGCCTCCGGGGCCCAGTGCGGCACGCTGGATGAGCAGGCCAACACCGGTCCGCTGATTGACGAGGCGGCGGTTGCCCGGATGGAGCAACTGGTGGCGGACGCGGTAGAGAAGGGGGCCAGTGTGGCGTGCGGCGGAACCCGGCCCGCAGACAAAGCGTCCGGATTCTATTTCCTGCCCACCATTCTTACCGGCGTCACCACGGATATGCGGGTGTTCCGCGAGGAGGTCTTCGGCCCCATTCTCGCCCTTCTGCCCTATGATACGGAGGAGGAGGCCATCCGCTTGGCCAACGACACCGAATACGGCCTCTCCTCCTACATCTGGTCCACCGACCTGAGCCAAGTCTACCGGCTGACCCGCGGTCTCCAGTTCGGCATCGTCAATGTAAACGGCCCCGGAACCGGACCGGCGGTTCCCCACGGCGGCTGTAAAAACAGCGGAATAGGGAAGGACGGAAGCCGGTATTCCCTGGAGGAATACACCTATATCAAGGGCATAAGGGTGGCAATTTCCTGAGCTTCGTCACAAAAAACTGCAAACTTACCGGGAACCGGCACTGCCGCTGAGCCTATAGCCCACCGGTGCCGGCTCCCACTATTTTCTATGTAGGAGGGAAGAATATGACTTTAATGGATGTCGCCCATGACTTTGCAGTCGTCAGCATCCTACTGGCCATCGGATATTTTCTTCGCATGAAAGTTAAATTGTTTCAGTGTCTCTTCCTCCCCGCATCCATCATCGGAGGCCTGGTAGGTCTCATAATCGGGCCTCAGATTCTGGGGCTGTACTCGCCCGTACATATGACCTATACCGCCAGCATCAGTGAGTGGTCCGGCGTGCTGCTGGCCGTCACCTTTGCCTGCTCGTTTTTGGGCGAGTCCATGGAAAAAATTACAAATCAAGCGGTGGCGGCAACCTTGGTGGGTGGCATCGCCCATCAGGCTCAGGCAGTTCTGGGTATGATTGTCGCCTTCTTCTTTCAGTCTGTTGTTCCCATTGGCTTCGGGCTGATTCCGCTCTTTGCCCTTTACGGTGGTATTGGCTGGTCTGTTCCTGTCGCAACTATCTTTGAGGAGGAGGGCTATTGGACCAATGCCGTGCCGGTCGCTATCACCATCGCCACCATAGGCGTGGTCTGCGGAATTGTGTTCGGCATTGTAATGGTCAATGTTGGCATTCGGAAGGGGCTTATTAAGCACACCACCGCTTCGTTGGACGATTTACCCGAGGAGTTCCGTACCGGATACATTGCCCTTGGAAAGCGGCCCTCCATTGGAAGCGCGGTGTCCAAATCCTCATCGGTGGACCCGTTTACCCTTCAGCTGGCCTTTGTGGGTCTTGTTGTCGCCTGTGCCCTTTGGCTCCGAAACTTTTTAATCAGCATTGATCCGTTTTGGGAAAATCTTCCTCTTTTATCCACTTCCCTGTTCTGCAGCGGCGTATTTGGAATCATTATCGGCCGAATTCCCGCGCTTCATCGGTTTATTGACCGCGACACCATTGAGCGTATTTCCAATGTTTCTCTGGAGTACCTTATCACTTCTGCTGTGGCCACCACTTCAATCGAGGCCTTTGTCTCTTATCTGCTGCCTATTGTGGTCATTTCCGTGGTGGTTATTGCCGCAACGACCTGGGTCTCCATTTTCTTTTCCAAGCGCTGGTGTCCCCAGGATTGGTTTGCTTCCGCCGTGGCGCAGTACGGTGCCTACATGGGGTTGCTCTCCACCGGCCTGCTACTGGCAAAGGTAGTAGATCCGGATCATAAAACAGTAGCCGCCGAAACGGTTGCAGCGTCCTGCACCCTAGGCTACAGCTATTCGCTCCCTTATCTTCTTATTATGCCTATGCTGGTTATCAGCAATCCTAAGCTGGTCTTCGGTATCAGCGTTGTTCTGTTAATCGTCTTCCTGATTGCCGGAGAAGTATTTCGAAAGAGGGCAAGAGTGTCTAATTAGTTGCGGCCATAAGCACTAATGCTGATTTGAGCAAGCGTACCATGTTGTTGCAAATCCGCGACAAGGAGGAGCATTTACATTGAGTCGATTAGCTATTGAGACCCCCGGCCAGGCCCAGACCGTACTGAGCGGCCTGTACCTGGATATGGGCCGGCGCATCAGCGCCAGCCAGCCCGGGCTGTGCCCGGTGGACATGTCGCTGAACTTTCTGCGGCTGTGCCATGCCCAGACCTGCGGCAAGTGCGTGCCCTGCCGCATCGGGCTGGGCCAGCTGGCCGTACTCATTGAGCAGGTGCTGGACCGCACCGCCACCCTGGAGACCATCGACCTCATTGAGCGCACCGCCCGGGTCATTGCCGACTCGGCGGACTGCGCCATCGGCTTCGAAGCAGCCAATATGGTGCTGCTGGGCATTCGGGGCTTCCGGGAGGACTATGAGGAGCACATCCTCCACGGCCGGTGCATCTGCGGGCTGAGCCACCCGGTGCCCTGCGTGTCCACCTGCCCCGCCCACGTGGACATCCCCGGCTACGTGGCCCTGGTCCGGGAGGGGCGGTACGAGGACGCGGTGCGCCTCATCCGTAAAGATAACCCCTTCCCCGCCGTGTGCGCCTATGTGTGCGAGCACCCCTGCGAGGCCCAGTGCCGGCGGCGGATGGTGGATGACAGCGTGAACATCTGCGGGCTCAAGCGCTACGCCGTGGACCACTCCCCCGACCTGTCCGCACCCTCCAGGGCGGCTGACACTGGGAAGCGGGTGGCCGTCATCGGCGGCGGTCCCGGCGGTCTGACCGCGGCCTACTACCTGTCCCTCATGGGCCACAAGGTCACCGTGTATGAGCAGCGCCCCAAGCTGGGCGGCATGCTGCGCTACGGCATTCCCGACTACCGCCTGCCCCAGGATGTGCTGGACCGGGATATCACCCACATTCTCTCCACCGGCATCACCGTCCGCACCGGCGTCTCCATCGGCCTGGACATGGACATGGAGGAGCTCCAGAAGCGCTATGACGCGGTGTATATCGCCATCGGCGCCCACACCGACAAGAAGCTGGGGCTGGAGGGCGAGGAGGCGGAGAACGTGGTTAGCGCCGTGGAGCTGCTGCGCAACATCGGCGAGGGCCGGGTGCCCGACTTCACCGGCAAGCGGGTGTGCGTCATCGGCGGCGGCAATGTGTCCATGGACGCCACCCGCACCGCCCTGCGCCTGGGGGCCCAGCAGGTCACCTGCGTGTACCGCCGCCGGGTGGAGGACATGACCGCCCTTGCCGAGGAGATTGAGGAGGCCATGGCCGAGGGCTGCCAGATTCTGCCCCTCCAGGCCCCCGCCCGCATTGAGGCCGGGCCTGACGGCAGGGTGGCCGCCCTGTGGACCCGCCCCCAGCTCATCAGCTCCTACGGAAAGGACGGACGGCCCCGGCCGGTGGACGCGGCGGAGAAGGAGTTCCGCATCCCCTGCGACTACGTCATTGTGGCCATCGGTCAGGCCATTGTGGCCAAGCCCTTTGAGTCGGTGGGCGTCACCACCCGCCGGGGCGCCATCCAGGCCGACCTCACCAGCTCGGTGCCCGGGGTGGACAACGTCTTTGCCGGCGGCGACGCGGTCTCCGGTCCCGCCACCGTCATCCGCGCCGTGGCGGCGGGCAAGGTGGCCGCCGCCAACATCGACAGCTTCCTGGGCTTCGACCACAAGATGCACTGCGAGGTGGACATCCCCCCCGCCCACCTGACCAACACCCCGCCTTGCGGCCGGGTCAATCTGAAAAACCGCCATCTCACCGACTACCGCGGCAATTTTGACCTGCTCAAGGAGGGCATGAGCGAAGAGGAGGCGACCCAGGAGGCCAGCCGCTGCCTGCGCTGCGACCACTTCGGCTACGGAATCTTCAAGGGAGGGAGGAGCACGGAATGGTAAATCTCACCATCGACGGCCGCGCCGTCCAGGTGCCCGAGGGCACCACCATTCTGGAGGCCGCCCAGATGGCCGACATCCGCATTCCCCACCTGTGCTACCTGAAGGACATCAACGAGATCGCCGCCTGCCGGGTGTGCTGCGTGGAGGTGGAGGGGGAGCGGGCCATGGTCACCGCCTGCAACAACCCCGTTCAGGAGGGCATGGTGGTCCGCACCAACTCCCCCCGGGCCCGCAGCACCCGGCGCATCAACGTGGAGCTCATCCTGTCCCAGCACGACTGCAAATGCGCCACCTGCGTGCGCAGCGGCAACTGCCAGCTCCAGGAGATCGCCAACGACCTGGGCATTCTGGACCTGCCCTACGAGACCCAGCTGCCCCAGGGCCTGCGGAAGGCCTGGACCACCACCTTCCCCCTCTTCCACGACTACAACAAGTGCATCAAGTGCATGCGCTGCGTCCAGGTGTGCGACAAAATCCAGTCCCTGAGCATCTGGGACGTGGCCGGCACCGGCAGCCGCACCACCATTGACGTGTCCAATAACCGGGTGATCAAGGACTCGGACTGCGCCCTGTGCGGCCAGTGCATCACCCACTGCCCCACCGGCGGTCTGAGGGAGCGGGACGACACCCAGCGGGCCTTTGCCGCCCTGGCCGACCCGGAGAAAATCACCGTGGTCCAGGTGGCCCCCGCGGTGCGCACCGCCTGGGGCGAGGCCTTCGGGCTGCCCCGGGAGCAGGCCACCATGGGCCGCATGGCCGCCGCCCTGCGCCGCCTGGGCTTCCGCTACATCTTCGACACCAACTTCTCCGCCGACCTCACCATCATGGAGGAGGGCAGCGAATTCCTCCGTCGGCTCCAGAAGGGCGACATGGCCCAATACCCCATGTTCACCAGCTGCTGCCCCGGTTGGGTGCGCTTCCTCAAGGGCCAGTACCCCCAGCTCACCGGCCGGCTGTCCACCGCCAAGAGTCCCCAGCAGATGTTCGGCAGTGTGGCCAAGAGCTGGCTGGCCCGGAAGCTGGGGGTGGAGCCGGAACAGATCTTCTGCGTGTCCATCATGCCCTGCGTGGCCAAGAAGGCAGAGAGCGAGCTGCCCACCATGGCCACTGACCACGGCCCAGACGTGGACCTGGTACTCACCACCCGGGAGTTTGTGCGCATGCTGCGCGCCGACAAGATTATCCCCGCTCTCCTCCCGGAGGAACCCCTGGACGACCCCATGGGCGTGTCCACCGGCGCCGGCGTCATCTTCGGCACCACCGGAGGCGTGATGGAGGCCGCCCTGCGTTCGGCCTCCTTCCTGCTCACCGGGCAGAACCCCGACCCGGAGTCCTTCTCCCAGCTGGGGGAGGGGCCTGGCCTGCGGGAGGCCACCTATGACCTGGCGGGCAGCCCGGTGCGCTGCGCCGTGGTCAGCGGCCTGGGCAACACCCGGAAGCTGCTGGAGCACATTCTGGCGGGCAAGGTCCACTATGACTTTGTGGAGGTCATGGCCTGCCCCGGCGGCTGCGTGAGCGGCGGCGGCCAGCCCATTGACAAGGAGGACCGGGAGCTGGGCGGCGTCCGGAGCGACCGGCTCCACCAGCTGGACCGCCAGGCCCCCCTGCGCTTCTCCCACGAGAACCCCCAGGTCCAGGCCCTGTACCGGGAGTTTTTGGGCAAGCCCCTCAGCGAGATCTCCGAGCACCTGCTCCACACCGACCACACCGCTTGGGCCATGCCCAACCAGCGGAAAACCGGATAATTCCCTTTTCAAAAATTCAGCAAGCTAAACCAATATGGTTTTGCTTTAATTTGCTTGATGTTATTTTCCACAACAGTAACCATGCTGTACTAATCCACTGTGCCTTAGCTGCTGTCATTGAGTCACCAAATTGTCGGGCGCATGAGAAGGGCATGAAACTATACCATACCCTGTTGGTTACCAGGTCATTTTCGTGTGCCCTTCGTTATCAGACAACTTGAGACAAGGGCGTCGACGCAGTCGGCAACTTTGTTTTGCCTCATACCGCAAGGCTCTGAAGCACTATGTACCCCTGCCTTGGATAAAAGGGAGTCACGCAAATCAGAACAGCCAATCTGCAAAAACTCTATGACACTTTAAAGCAGAGCGGTAGAGTCCATCCCCGTCCGGTCAAAGCCGTGGGCTATCCACTATCACCGTCCACGGCATCCACATCGTGCTCTACCATACGCTGAAATCTGCCGTAGACCAACGGCTACTACCGTATAATCCTGCTGGCCATGTGGAGTTTCCTAGGGGCAGAAATCTACTCCCCATGTTTTATCTGGAATTGGTCAGCAGCCTGTGGAAAGGCGAACTGGTGGCCTTGCAGTGGGACAATGTGGACATACAGAGCAGAACAATCTCGGTCAGCAAAGAGTACGTCCGGAACCCGGATGGTTCCCTGGAACTCACCCGGACCAAGACGGAAAACTCTGTACGCCTGGTGTCCATCCCTCAAACAGCGGCGGAACTGCTGATCCAGGAGCACAGCAAGCACCCAGACAGTCCCTACCCGTTCCCCTACCCGATCACCGGGGAACTATACCATCCGGATTCAGTGATAAACCTCCATAAGAAGATCCTGAAGGACGCAGGCCTGCCTCATATCAGGTTTCATGATTTACGCCACACCTTTGTTACCACGGCCCTGCAAAATGGCGTCGATATGAAAACTGTGTCTTCTATGCTGGGCCACTATGTTGCCGGGTTTACCCTCCGCACCTATATCCACGCCACCTGGCAAAAGCAGGACGAAGCAACCCAAACGACGGGCAGCTTCATGGCACAGGTGATATAAGGCAGAGCAAAAAGCCGGACTGGAAGCGCAAACTTCCCGTCCGGCACTCTTTAGCCCTTTCTCCGTGTGGGTCAGCGTGTGGGGCAAACTCGCAATACGGGAGGCTCCTTTACCTGGACACACCCAAAAACGGGCGCACCCGCACCGTAGATGTGACCCGACCGTAATGGCCTTGCTACGGGCCTTGAGAAGCGAACAGGCCAACCGCGCAATCAGCGCTTATGTTTTCACTCAGGAAAATAGCGCGGCTCCTATGCACCCACAAAGCCCAACACGATATATGAAAAAGCTGTCGGTAAAATACCGACTCCCTGATCTACACCCCCACAAGCTGCGCCATACATTTGCATCCGTAGCGATCATCGCCGGGGCCGATATAGCCAGCGTATCGGAAAAGCTGGGCCATTCTGACAAAGCCGTTACGCTGCGGATGTACACTCACGCCGATCAAGAAAGCATGAGACGGGCAAGCCAAATCTTCCGGGAGGCAATAAAAAAGGCCGAACAGGGATAACCCGTCCGGCAAACCGAAACCTCGTCTGTGTTTTTGTCTGTGTTTTTATCGTCCCGCACTCAGACACGAAAAAACGAAAAACCCGCTATCCCTTGCGGGACAACGGGTTTCGTTGGAGCTGATAGGCAGATTCGAACTGCCGACCTCATCCTTACCAAGGATGCGCTCTACCGACTGAGCTATATCAGCATATCCGTCCCCCAAAAGGGGAACTATTTCAACAGCACAAGCTGGGATTGTTAAATGGCGACTCGGAAGGGACTTGAACCCTCGACCTCCGGCGTGACAGGCCGGCGTTCTAACCAACTGAACTA
>CALWOP010000022.1 GCA_944383195.1 uncultured Oscillospiraceae bacterium | reverse complement strand
ATGTCCTCCACGGTGATGTGCTTGGGAATGAGGTCATCCAGGTGCTCCCGGATGGCGTCCTTCAGCTCCTCCCCGGAGAACTGGTCCAGCAGGGAGCACAGGGCCGGGAAGAACACCATCTCATCCACGCCCACCTCGGCGGGATCGAAGTCCACAAAGTCCTCCAGATGGACCATGTTGTTGGAGAACACCTTCACCTGCTTGCCGTCCACATCCAGGATGGCCTCGTTGACGCCCCGGTTGTCCAGCTCCTTGGCCCGCTCACGGGTCAGGATCTCGCCGGCTTCGGCAATGATCTCGCCGGTGCGGGGGTCAGCCACGGGCTGGGCCAGCTTGTGGCCGGACAGGCGGTTCCACAGGCCCATCTTCTTATTAAATTTATACCGGCCCACCATGCTCAGGTCATACCGGCGGGGATCAAAGAAGGTGGCCTCCAGCAGGGTCTTGGCGGAGTCCACCGTGGGGGGCTCGCCGGGACGCAGCTTGCGGTAGATCTCCAGCAGGGCCTCCTCATAGCTCTTGCAGGCGTCCTTCTCCAGGGTGGCCAGGATGCGCTCATCCTCGCCGAACAGCTCAATGATCTCCGCATCGCTGCGGGGACCCAGGGCACGGATCAGGCAGGTGATGGGCAGCTTGCGGTTTTTATCAATACGCACATAGAAGATGTCGCTGAGGTCGGTCTCATACTCCAGCCAGGCGCCCCGGTAGGGGATGACCGTGGTGGCGAAGGTCAGGTTGTCCGCCTTATCCGCGGTACGGGAGTAGTACATACCGGGGGAACGGACGATCTGGGAGACAATGACACGCTCAGCGCCGTTGATGACAAAGGTGCCGGCCTGAGTCATGATGGGGAAATCCCCCATGAAGATCTCCTGCTCATTGATCTGGTTGTTCTGGGTGTTGCGCAGCTGGACCTTCACCTTGATGGGGGCAGCGTAGGTGGCATCTCTGGCCTTACACTCCTCCACATCGTACTTGGGCTTCTCGTCCATAGAGAAGTCCTCAAAGGTCAGCTCCAGGTTGCCGGCGTAGTCCACAATGGCGCCGACATCTTTGAAAACCTCCCGCAGGCCGGTTTCCAAAAACCACTGGTAAGAAGTTTTCTGGACCTCCAGCAGGTTGGGCATCTCCAGAATCTCCTGGTACCGGGCAAAACTCTTGCGGGGAGTCTTGCCATACATTACATCCTTAACGACCATGCTAAAAAATCCACTCGCTTTCTTCTGAATTCACGGTTGGTTCTTACGTTTTCTCGCCGGATGTCAGGAAAAACGGGGGTTTTGCCGTCATTGTGCACAATTTCGGCGATTCCTCGTCTTTCCGCACACCCGGCTATGTGGGCATTTTGTTGATATCCTGTCTTGCCTTTTCATCGGGGACATGATAGACTTACCATGCTAATGATGGGGAAGTACCCGCTCTCTTTGCGGATACGAAAGCATTTTATTTTAACATATATGGGATGGAGCTGTCAAGGCCCATCCCATTTTTTCATGGGCTTCTTCCTAAAATTTCCCTTAAAATTATATTACATTTTCTTTACAAAATGATTTGACATCTCCCGGCAGATATGTTACAATTCGGTTACAAGTTTTGTAATCACTTCGTTAGGAGGACTCCCATGTCAGCAGAAAACATTCCTCTTACCTATAAAGGTCACCCCCTTCGCCGGAAAGGCAACCTTATTTATTACGGGACCATGGCTGAAAAGTATATCATCATGCTGCAGGTTCTATCCACCAAGCAGCAGGGCGATCTGCCTGTCGCCGACAAGGTTTCCGTACAGCTCCAGCTCACTGATCCCGATCTGAAGAGCCGGGACCGGGTCGTTAAGAAAAGCGAAAAGGACAGCCTGTACGCCGCCATGGATGTGGCCTCCGTCTGGCTGGAACGGGCCCTGAGCGGCAAGTGATCCGCTCGTTCACCATCCACCCATGTACACAGAGATAAAAGGAGGACAACCCGTCATGCATTTTCCCCGTTCTGCCGCCCGTATGGCTGCCAGCGTTCTTTTGATCGGCGCTATGATCACCCCCGCCTTTGCCGTTTCCGGTACCGTCAACACCGAGGGCTCCACCCTCCGGGTACGCTCCCAGGCCGACACCACCGGTTCCGTTCTGGCCCAGCTGGCTCACGGCACGAAAGTTGAAGTGCTCACCGCTGTGGAAAACGGCTGGTATCAGATCTCCGTGGATAACACCACCGGATATGTCTCCGGCGACTACCTGCTGGTAGACGAAACCGAGGCCGCTTCCCTCCCTGTAGAGGCCGAGCCGGTCTACGTTCAGGTCACCACCTCCGTGCTGAATGTCCGCTCCGGCCCCGGCACGGATTACGACAAGGTCGGCACCGTCCGCTCCGGCCAGATTCTCCAGGCCACCGCTGAGAACGGCTGGTACAAGGTGGATAACGGCTACGTCAGCGCCGAGTATGTAAAAGAGGTTGACGCCTCCGCCGCCTCCCAGGCCGGCAAGGGCCAGGAAATCGCCAACTACGCGCTGCAGTTTGTGGGTTACCCCTATGTGTACGGCGGCAGCTCCCCCAAGGGTTTTGACTGTTCCGGCCTGACCAGCTATGTGTACTCTCAGTTTGGTTACAGCATCAACCGCACCGCTTCCAACCAGCTGAACAACGGCTACGCCGTGGAAAAGAGCAACCTCCAGCCCGGCGACCTGGTGTTCTTCCGTCAGAACGGCTCCACCAAGCCCGCCTCTCATGTGGGCGTTTACATTGGCAACAACCAGTATGTGCACGCTTCCACCCCCGGTGTGGGTGTGATCATCAGCGACCTGAATGATCCCTACATCTCCTCCGGTTACGTGGGCGCCCGCCGCATTGCATGACATAACTGTAAATCAGATCCCCGGAGCGTCGCTCCGGGGATCATTTTGTTTTCTTCCTTTTCACTTGCCCGCTGAGGGCTTCCTCCCCTCCCCCTATCATCGGTCCCATCAAAGCAGAAAAGCGCGGACGAGGCATTTTCCCTCGTCCGCGCTTTCGTTTACTTTTTGACTTCCGGGTGAACACCCTCTGTTGACAGGTAGGCCGCCGCTCCGCTGCTTTTGACCTTCGCATAGGCCCGTTTCCTCACATACAGGAAGAACCCAAAGTGGACCGCTCCGGTAATGGCCCAGGTAATGGGGTAGGAGATGTACAAACTGGCAGGAGAATTATAAATGGGAAATACCGTAGCCACCCACACCAGGCGCAGGCCGCAGGCCCCAACCAGAGAAGCGATCATCGGGATCACGGAATAGCCCAAGCCTCTCAGTACGCCCACCAGCGTATCCATAATGCCGCAGATAAAATAGAACCTAGCAATATAGCCAAGGCGGATCACCGCCTGGGCAATCACGTCATCTTCCCCGGCCTGGACGTAAAAGCCCGCCAGGGTATCTCCAAAGTAGTAGGCCAGGTTGCCCAAAACCAATCCCGTGATCACCACAAAGGCCAGGCACTGCTTTGCCACCCGGTCCACCCGGTCGCATTTGCCCGCGCCGTAGTTCTGCCCAACAAAGGTGATGGCCGACTGATAAAAGGCGTTCATGGCGGCATAGACAAAGCTCTCAATATTGGCCGCGGCCGAGGAGCCGGCCACCAGCACCGGGTCGTCAAAGGAGTTCAGGGAGGACTGGATCACCACATTGGACAGGGCAAATACCACGCCCTGGAACCCTGCCGGCAGGCCCACCTGGAAGATCCGCATGACCACAAGCTTTCTCAGCTTCAGCTCCTTCAGGTCCAGGTGGAGGGGCCCCTGCTCCCGCATAAGGCACCGCATCACCAGCAAAGCCGAAATATACTGAGAAATAACGGTGGCCAGGGCCACGCCGGCCACATCCAGGTTGAACACGATCACCAGCACCAGGTTCAAGATCACATTGACGATCCCGGCAAAGAGCAGGTAATAGAGGGGCCGCTGGGTATCGCCCTGGGCCCGCAGGACAGCCGAGCCAAAGTTATAGAGCATATTGGCCGGCATACCAAAGAAATAGATCCTTAAATAAATCGTAGCCAGGTCAATCACGTCCGTGGGTGAGGACATCCATTCCAGCAGCTGCCGGACCATAATGACACCAAAGATCATCATGACCACACCGCTGATCAGCGCCAGGGTGATGGTGGTGTGCACGTCCTTTTGTACCCGGTCGTTCCGGCCTGCGCCCAGATCCCGGGCCACGACCACATTGGCGCCCACGGAAAGTCCCACAAACAGGTTGATCAGCAGGTTGATCAGGGACGTATTAGAACCCACCGCCGCCAGCGCTTCTTTTCCGGCAAATTTGCCTACCACTACCACATCCGCCGCGTTGAACAGCAGCTGCAGCAAGCTGGAAGCAATCAGCGGCACCGCGAACAGCAGGATCTTACTGGCCAGCGGACCACTGCACATATCAATATGATATTGCTTTTTCACCATTCCTCCCCCTTCCAGACCGGATCAGAGGCTTTTACACTCAGCCAATTCCCTTAAACACAAACCCCAGGATGACCACCAGGATGGTCAGAGGCACATACACATATTTGCCCACCGGGCCGAACAGAGGGCTCAGCGGCTTTGTCCGGCCGCACTCCAGTTCTTTCCGCAGCTTGCTCCAGCCCAGGATATAATAGACCGAAACGGCCCCCATGACCGCTCCAATGGGCACCACCACAATGGTGATAAAGTCCATCCAGGCGCCAACACGGGCCTCGGACTCCATAAAGATCCCCACGCCCAGCGTCAGCACCGTGCAGATGAGCACAGCGGTCTTCCGCCCCAGCTTAAAGTGGCTCTGCCAACTCTCCGCCACCGCCTCAAACATATTGATCAGGGAGGTGAGGCCGGCAAACATGACTGACACAAAGAAGAAAACGGCGAACAGCTGCCCCATGGGCATCTGCTGGAACACCGTGGGCAGAGTGACAAACATCAGAGACGGGCCACGGGCCACATCCAGGTCATAGGCAAACACCGCGGGCATAATAGCCAGCGCCGCCAAAACCGCCGCCATGGTGTCAAAAATCGCGGTACGGATGGATGCCTTGGGAATGTCCGCGTTTTTGTCCAAATAGGCTCCGTAGACGATCATGCCCGAGCCGGTAATGGAAAGGGAGAAAAACGCCTGCCCCATGGCCATGACCCAGGTGTAGGGCTCCAGCAGCTTGGACCAGTCGGGAACAAGCAGGAAACGATAGCCCTCTCCCGCTCCGGAAAGTGTGGCCACCCAGACCGCCAGAGCCAGAAACAGCACATAGAACAGGGGCATGAGCACCTTGCTCACCTTTTCAATGCCCGCCGTCACTCCAAACATGAGCACCAGACAGACCAGCACCACCACAACTGTGTGCCACAGCGGGTTTCCAAAGTCTACCGCGGCGGCCTGGAAAAACTCCGAGGGGTCAGAATGGAGCAGAGCCCCGGAAACGGACCCCGCCAGGCTGTTGAGCACCCAGCCCATGATGACCGCATAGCCGATGGCAATGCCCAGAGAGCCCATCAGGGGCACCCAGCTGATGATCCCGCCCAGTTTTTTCAGCTTGGGATTGCGCTCCTGGAAGCAGCGCTCGTAAGCGCCGATGGTACCCGTTCCCGCCAGACGGCCCACGCCGAACTCCGCGGACAGGCCTACCCAGCCAAACAGGAATATAAACAGCAGATAGGGGATCAAAAAAGCCGCGCCCCCGTACTCTCCCAGGCGGTAGGGAAACATCCAGATATTTCCCAGTCCCACCGCGGAGCCCACGCAGGCGATGATAAATCCCACTGAGGAGCTAAATCCCCCGTTGCGATGAACGGGTGTTTTCTTTTGTTCAGACATAGAACATACCTCTCTACATTTCACTTCTCTCGACACACGTCACATCCATAGTGATTCAGTTTATTTTATCACAATACCCCATCCCTGTCCAGATGACCTTCTTGGGGGAACGCCGTATTTTTTCCATAATCATCGGATAAAATACCATTATAGGGTCATTTCAACAACTTTTATCACAGGTTCGCCTTACTACAAAATTTTCTTTCGCACTTGGCGGGCGCTCGAGCACAGACCGCCGCTCTCTAATTCCGCGTGAGCAGGACTACCGTCTCCACATGGGCGCAGCGGGAAAAGAGATCGACCCCTCGGGCCTGGACGGCCTGATACCCCAGCTCTCCCAGGCGCTTCACATCCCGTGCCAACGTGGCCGGGTCGCAGGACACATAGACGATCCGCTCCGGCTCCATCCCCGCTAAAATGGCCGGCACCTCCGGCCCCAGCCCTTTTCGGGGCGGGTCCACACAAATCACCTGGGGGCGCACTCCATCCTGCGCCAGCTTTTCTGCCACTGCGCCCGCATCCCCGCAGAAAAATTCCGCGTTGGTCAGGCGGTTTCGCTGTGCGTTTTCTTTCGCATCCTCAATGGCCTGGGGAACGATCTCCGCCCCAATGACCTTCTTTGCCTTTTGGGCCAGCGCCAGGGAGATAGTGCCAATGCCGCAATAGAGGTCCAGCACCGTCTCCTCTCCCGTCAGGCCGGCAAAGTCCAGAGCCAGGGCATACAGCCGCTGGGTCTGGGCATGGTTGATCTGGAAAAACGAGGGGACAGACAACCGAAAGGTGAGGCCGCACAGCTCCTCCTCCAGCCAGTCCCGCCCCCAGAGGGTACGGTACGACGGTCCCAGGATCACATTGGTGTCCCTGGTGTTCTCATTGAGCACCACGCCCGCCAGCCGGGGCTGCGCCCGGCGCAGGCATTCTACCAGCGCCTCCTCCCGGGGCAGCTTCCTGCCGTTGACCACCACACAGACCAGGGTCTCTCCCCTGCGGTTGGTCCGGACATAGAGATGGCGGACCAGGCCCGAGCCGTCTGCTTCCTCATAAGCAGGAATATGATATTCCTCCATCCAGGTTTTAACGGCAGCTCGCAGTTCAGTCACACTTTGGGGCTGGAGCAGGCAGTCCGGGGTGTCCAGCACATCGTGGCTGCGGGAGCGGTAGTAGCCCACCGCCAGTCCTTTTTTCTCCAAAGCCACGGGAAACTGCACCTTATTTCGATAACGTTCTGTATTTTCCGATCCGATTACTCCGGAAAGTTTCAGATTTAACCCGCCGATCCGGGTCAAAGCATCCTGAATCCGCTGCTCCTTGGCCCGCAGCTCCTCTTCATAGGTCATATGGCGGAACTGGCAGCCCCCGCACCGTCCATAGAGGGGGCAGTCCGGCTCCACCCGCTCCGGGGACGGGCGCAGCAGCTCCACCCCCCTGCCCCAGGCCACATTTTTATTCACCTTCAGCAGCTGTACCTGCCACTGCTCTCCCTGGATGGTACCCGGTACAAAAACCACCCGTCCCTCCAGTCTGGACACGCCCATCCCCTCGGCGGTATAGCCGGTGATCTCCAGAGTATGCACGCTGTTTTTCCGAATCTCCATGTGCCATTCCTCACTGTTTCCGTTTTTCTTCATCATACCATGTCCCACACCCGGCGTAAAGAAGAAAAGCCCGGCCTCTGGATGGGAGGCCGGGCCTATCAAACCGCCATTTACTTTTTCCCAGCGCCCACGCCGTGGGTGGAGCTGACCACCACACCAGTGAGGGCAAACAGGCCGATGGCGTTGGGGATGACCATGAGGTTATTAAACATATCGGTCATCTCCCACACCAGATCGTTGGACATAAGGGTCCCCAGGAAGATAAACACCAGCGCAATGGCGGAGTAAATCTTCACAGACTTCTTGCCGAACAGATAGACCACATTGATCTTACCAAACAGGTTCCAGCTGAGGATGGTGGAGAAGGCGAAGAAGAACAGGCATACCGCCACAAACATGGCGCCGGCCTCTTCCCCCATCACGCTGCCGAACGCAGTCTGGGCCAGGTTGGCTTTATTTAAGGTAGTGCTGGCCGCCGCCGCGCCGCACTGGGCCAGAGGGCCGTCCACGGTATACAGGGTGGAGATGACCACCAGAGCGTTCAGGGTCAGAACCACGAAGGTGTCCATAAACACGCCGATCATAGCCACCACGCCCTGGTCATGGGGATCGGTCACGTTGGCCTGGGCGTGGGCATGGGGGGTGGAACCCATACCGGCCTCATTGGAGAACAGGCCCCGCTTGGCACCCTGGCTGATGGCCTCTTTCAAGGCATAGCCAAAGCCGCCGCCGATGATCGCCTGGGGCTGGAAAGCGTACTTGAAGATCATGGCAAAGGTGGCGGGGATGTAGGAAGCCCGCATGACCAGCACCACCAGGCCGCCCGCCAGGAAGATCACCGCCATGACAGGCACGATCTTCTCCGTCACAGCAGCCAGACGCTGCACGCCGCCTACAAAGATCAGGCCGCAGACCACGACCAGCACCACACCTACGATCCAGGAGGGCACGCCGAACGCGGTCTGGAAGGTGGAGCCGATGGAGTTGGACTGCACCATGCAGCCCATAAAGCCCAGGGCCAGAATAATGGCCACGGCAAAGAAGCCGGCCAGGAACTTGCCGAAACCGCCCTTAAACGCGGTGGTAATGTAATACACAGGGCCGCCGTGGTAGGAGCCGTCCGGGTCCTTGCGGCGGGTCTTGATAGCCAGGGTAGCCTCCGCATAGATGGTGGCCATGCCGAAGAAGGCGATGATCCACATCCAGAAAATGGCGCCCGGGCCGCCGGCTAGGATAGCGCCGGAGGCGCCCACGATGTTGCCGGTGCCCACCTGGGCAGCGATGGCGGTGGCCAGTGCCTGGAAGGAGCTCATGCCGTGCTCCTGCTTACCGCCCCGCAGGGACAAGTTCCCAAAAACTTTCTTCATGCCTTCCCCAAAGCAGCGCACCTGCACGAACCGGGTCTTGACGGAATACCACAGGCCCACACCGATGAGCAGGAAGACCAGAATATAGTTTGACAAGTAGACATTGATGTTGGCCACAATAGGGTAGAGTACTTCCTCTACCGACGCGATGATTTCAGACATTTGCTTTCTCCCTCCTAAAAAAATAACGGAACGACCGACAGAATCGACCGCTCCGGAGAATACGCGCATCGCACACACCCATGCGCATAAAGCAGATGCCTAAAACAGCATCTGTTTTCTCTGTCCTTTTGCCTGAGAGATTGGCAGGGCGCAGACCGCCGCTGCTTTGCACCTTCGGCACTCGGCTTAACGAGCTTCTCCAGAGTCACATCCGCGCACAGTCCTCATCCCCTTGGGGAAACCTGAGAGTGTTACTCCTTCGGCAGGCCGCTTGGGCCATTTTCCTGGGCGCTTCGTCTGTCTTATTTAGTTGCGTGGTAACCATACCACAGCCTGAGTGGTTTGTCAACCCCCGGCACACATTTATTCTCCAGCGGCGGATTGTCCCACATTTGCCGCCATTTCTTTGTTCAGTTTCACAGTAAAAGTTTACAATTTGGTCTTTTTTCTGACCCTTGAGTATGATATACTCTATCGAGATTATTAAAATGTGTCACTATGTCTAAATTTTGATGCAAATCTGCAACCGAGAGGTGTTTACGTTATGAGCCTGTTTACCAAGATCTTCGGTACCTCTTCCCAGCGGGAGCTGAAGTCCATTTATCCCATTGCCGATAAGGTGGACGCCCTGGAGGAGGAGTACAAGGCCCTGACCGATCAACAGCTCCAGGCCAAAACTCCGGAGCTGAAGCAGCGCCTTGCCAACGGGGAGACCCTGGATGACATTCTGCCCGAGGCTTTCGCGGCCTGCCGGGAGGCCGCCTGGCGTGTGCTGGGAATGCGCCCCTACCGGGTTCAGGTGGTAGGCGGTATCGTGCTGCACCAGGGCCGCATCGCCGAAATGAAGACCGGCGAAGGTAAGACCCTGGTGGCCACCCTGCCCGCCTATTTGAACGCCCTGACCGGCAAGGGTGTGCACATTGTCACCGTCAACGACTATCTGGCCAAGCGCGACAGCGAATGGATGGGCAAGGTATTCCGTTTCATGGGACTCACCGTGGGTCTGATCATCCACGGGGTGGTGGGCCAGAGCAAGAAGGATGCCTATGCCGCCGACATCACCTACGGCACCAACAACGAGTTTGGCTTTGACTACCTGCGGGACAACATGGCCATCTACTCTCAGGAGCTGGTCCAGCGGGGCCATGCCTTTGCCATCGTGGACGAGGTGGACTCCATCCTCATCGACGAAGCCCGTACTCCTCTGATCATTTCCGGCCAGGGTGAAAAGTCCACTCAGCTCTATACCATTGTGGATCAGTTCGTCTCCAGGCTCAAGTGCCAGCGCATCGCCAAGGTGGATGACAAAGAGGAAGAGGATACCACCATCGACGCGGACTATATCGTAGACGAAAAGGCCCGCACCGCCACCCTCACCGCCCGAGGCATCCAGAAAGCCGAGGAATTTTTCCAGGTGGAAAATCTGGCGGATATGGAAAATACCACCCTGTCCCACCACATCAACCAGGCTCTTAAAGCCCGGGGCGTGATGAAGCGGGACATCGACTATGTGGTCAAGGACGGCCAGGTCATCATCGTGGACGAGTTCACCGGCCGTCTCATGTTCGGACGCCGCTACAACGAGGGTCTCCACCAGGCCATTGAGGCCAAGGAGCACGTGGAAGTAGCTAACGAGTCCAAGACCCTGGCCACCATCACCTTCCAGAACTACTTCCGTCTCTACGACAAGCTCTCCGGCATGACGGGTACCGCCATGACCGAGTCGGAGGAATTCGGCACCATCTATGAGCTGGACATTGTGGAGATCCCCACCAACAAGCCTCTGGCCCGTATCGACGACCCCGATGTGGTCTACAAGAACACTTCCGGCAAGCTCCGGGCCATCGTCAACCAGATCGAGGAGTGCCACGCCAAGGGCCAGCCCGTGCTGGTAGGTACCGTGTCCATTGAAAAGTCCGAGGAGCTGTCTGAGATTCTCAAGCGCCGGGGCATCAAGCATAACGTCTTGAACGCCAAGAACCATGAGAAGGAAGCCGAGATCGTGGCCCAGGCCGGTAAGTTCGGCGCCGTCACCGTGGCCACCAACATGGCCGGCCGTGGTACCGACATTATGCTGGGCGGTAACGCAGAGTTCCTGGCCAAGGCCGACCTGCGCAAGGCGGGTATGAGCGATGAGCTCATCGCCGAGGCCACCGGCTTTGCCGAGACCGACAACCAGGAGATCCTGGACGCCCGGAAGCAGTTCTCTGAAGCCGAGGCCAAGTACAAAGACGAGATCCGCGTGGAGGCCGACAAGGTCCGGGAAGTGGGCGGTCTATTCATTCTGGGCACTGAGCGCCACGAGTCCCGGCGTATCGATAACCAGCTGCGCGGCCGTGCCGGCCGTCAGGGTGACCCCGGCGAGACCCGGTTCTTCCTGTCCCTGGAGGACGACATCATGCGCCTGTTCGGCTCTGAGCGGGTGATGAACATGATGGAGAAACTGGGTGTGGATGAGGACACCCCCATTGACGCCAAGATGCTCTCCGGCGCCATCGAAAACGCCCAGAAGCAGGTGGAGTCCCGGAATTTCCAGGCCCGGAAAAACGTCCTGCAATACGACGACGTGATGAATACCCAGCGTGAGATCATCTATAAGCAGCGCCGTCAGGTTCTGGATGGAGAAGACCTTCAGAATTCCATCCAGAATATGCTCCGCTCCATGATCGAAAACGCCATCCAGGGCCACATCGGCGAGCAGAACCACATGACCGCCGAGGACTTCCAGGAGGCCGTGGCCCACTTCCGCACCATGTTCCTCCCCGCCGGGGAGCTGGTGCTCACCGACGAAGAGCTGGCCCAGTACGACGTGGACGGCCTGACCCAGCTGGTGCTGGACAAGGCCCAGGCCGCCTATCAGGCCAAGGAGCAGGAATTTGGCTCCCCCATCATGCGTGAGCTGGAGCGTGTCATCATGCTCCGGGTGGTGGACGAGTACTGGATGGACCAAATCGACGCCATGACCGAGCTGCGTCAGGGCATTGGCCTGCGTGCTTACGGTCAGAACGACCCCGTGGTCGCCTACAAGCAGGAGGGCTACGAGATGTTCGAGCAGATGGTGGCCGCCATTCAGGAGGAGACCCTGCGCCGGCTGTTCCTGGTCCGTCTGCGCAAGAACGAGGAGGTCAAGCGGGAGCGAGTGGCCAAGGTCACCGGCGAGTCCGGAGCCGACGACGGCACCGTGAAAAAGCAGCCCTCCCGCAAGGTCATCAAAATCGGCCGCAACGACCCCTGCCCCTGCGGCAGCGGTCTGAAGTGGAAGAAGTGCACCTGCAAGGAGTATCACCCGGAGCAGATGTAACACGTTCCCCAATTAAAATACAAGGCCCGAGACCAATGGTCTCGGGCCTTTCTTTATGTTCCATTTCATCCGTTGTCCTTTTCCCGTTCTCCTTTTCTCAGCCTCCAGGTGATGGTAGCCAGCACTCCGGCCATCATCAAATTCCCCAGCAAAAATACTGTGCTTTCGTAGGGAGCCCAGAAAAGAAACGGAAACAGAATGAGACTATAAAGCCCCCACAGTCCCCAAAAAGCGGCCATGATGGGGTGCTTTGAAAATTTCAGGCTCATCCCCCCGGTTACCAGCAGCGGGGCACTCCACACCAGGGCGTCGTCCAGCCCCGTGCGCCGAAAAAAGGCCAGCAATGTAAAGACCAAAAGGCCAAAAAACACCAGCATCAGGCCCAAGAGGACTCGAATATTGGGGGTGCATTGTTTCCCAGGCGCCACGGCCTCCACAGCCGCCACCGGATTGTCCTTTTGCTCCCGGGAATCGATCCCCCGCACCAGGCCGTCCATGGAGATCTCAAACAGCTCACACATCCGAACCAGCTTATCCAGATCCGGCACGGACGCATTGGTCTCCCACTTTGACACTGACTGCCGGGATACCTCCAGCGCCTCCGCCAGATCTGTCTGGGACAGGCGCCGGGCCGTTCGTTCCTGGTAGATTCGCTCTCCCAAGGTCACATCCATCTCTCCTCTCTGCTTGGATGACTCCATGGTAGCAGCTGACCGGGCAAATGTCCACCAAACCCTCTTGGAACTTTCGCAACCGGCGGTTGCCCCCTCCTGTTTAGCTCAATTTCTCCCCCACCACAGGGATCAGGCTAATGAGCCAGGCAAAGGGCAGGGACAACAGGAAATAAACAAGAGCAAACAGCGGGACCGACAGCACCACCGGCAGCGCCAGCATGGAGATCCCAAACCAATGGAATACCATCACCCACAGCTGATGGAAAAGGTAGATTCCAAAGGCGTAGGCTCCCACCTCATAGACCGCCCGCTTCCGGGAGCGCTCCTCACTGACTCCCAGCACATACCGGAACAGTGTGCAGAAAGCTGCGGCGGTGAGCACCACATTGGGGGTGGTGTAACCGTACCACAGCGCCCGGTCACCCCCCAGGAGCTTTGGCCCCATAAGCGTCAGCACCAGGCCCAGAATGCCCAGAGCATAGAGAATAAACTCCGGGATACGTCCGATCACATAGTGGCGCAGATACCAGCCGCCCACATAGCAGCCCACCCACCCCAGCACCAGGTGGATGTCCAGCCGCTCCAACTGACTGACCCACAGGCTGCCAGGATGGAATGCCGACCAAAGAGGCAGCAGGTTAGCCAGCAGAAAACACAAGATCAGGAAATAGCGTACCTCTCCCCTGCTGGCCGAGGAGACAAAGCGGTGGAGCACCGGATGGACCAGATAGAGGCCGATGAGGGGATAGAGCACCCACAGATGGAAATAGGTGTTCCCCTTAGCCGCCGACACCAGCGCGCTCCAAATTGCCGCCAGAGAGATGGTCCCGCCCCCCAGAAGATGGGCCACAATGGCATAGACCGCTCCCCAGAATACCAGCTGGCAGAATGCGGGCAGGACTAGGCCGGTGAGCGTTCCGGACAGCTGGGGCTTCCCCTCCTCCAGGGCAAACATCCCCCAGAGCATGAACAGGGCGGGAATTGCCCAGCGGGTAAGGCCCTCATAGACCGACAGCACCTGCCAATCTCCGGACCCCGCCGTCACCAGTTCCTGCCCCTCCTGGGCCAGCAGCAGGAGGATGGTGCACAGCACCGTAAACAGCCGGAAGAAGCCCGGCCAGCCCAGGCTTCGGCTTTTCATCGCCATCAGTCCTTCTCCGGTACGATCTCGATCCAGTAGCCGTCCGGATCGGCGATAAAGTAGATCCCCATGGCGGGGTTCTCAAAGCAAATGCAGCCCATCTCTTTATGCTTGGCGTACAGCTTCTCATACTCGTCGGTACGGAATGCCAGGTGGAATTCACATTCTCCCAGGTTATAGGGCTCGGTGCGGTCCCGCAGCCAGGTCAGCTCCAGCTGGAAAGGACTGCCCGCCTCATCCCCCAGAAACACCAGTTTAAAAGATCCGTCCTCCGCAGCCTTTTCCCGTACCGGGGTCAGGTTCAGCGCCTGCTTGTAAAAGGACAGGCTGCGCTCCAGATCCAAAACATTGAAATTAAAGTGATAAAATTTGGTCATACAGCTCTACGCTCCCTTGCTTGATGTAACCCTATTATAGACAAAGTCAACGCGCTTTGCAAGAAAACAAGAGGACGGCGCGGGTGTTGTTCCCGCGCCGTCCTTTTCCAGCACTGTTATTTGTTTTCGTGGAGCTTCTTGCCCGCATGGGCAATGACCTGAAGCATGGTCAGGGCCGCCAGACGCTCGGTACAGCCGGTGGGATCGAAGGAGGGGGCCACCTCCACCAGATCCATGGCCACTACCTTGCCCGTCTGGCAGATGGCTTTCAGCAGATCCATGCTCTCCTCATAGGTGATGCCGCCGGGGAGCGGGGAGGCCGCGCCGGGGGCCAAGGTCATGTCGTAGCCGTCAATGTCGAAGGTGATGTAGTAAGCTTCGGCCTCGGGGATCTGATCCAGCACATACTGCACACCCTTCTCGTGGAGCTCCCGGGCGGAGATCAGGCGGCTGCCATAGGCCCGGGCATCGTCGTAGTCAGACTTTTTGCCGCTGCCCATGCCCCGCAGGCCGATCTGCACCATCTCCCCAATGTGATCCATCTCAGACATCCGGCGCATGGGGCTGCCGTTGCCCTGGACCAGGGGGCCCACATGGCTGGTCCAGTCCAGGTGGGCGTCAAACTGAATGACGCAGATCTTCTTGCCGTACTCGGACAGGGCCCGGCCCACGGGGATGCTGATGGAGTGGTCGCCGCCCATGACCATGGGGATGGCGCCGGCCCGAATGATCCGGCGCACCGCCCGCTCGATGCAGGTAAAAGAATAGTCCCGGTCACCCTGGAGCACGTCGGCATCGCCGCAGTCGGCAATGGTGATGGGAGCAGCCAACATCTGCTCATCGGCCTCGTAGTCGTAATAGCCAACCTCGCCCCGGCCATACTGAGTGGAGGCCTCGCGGATACGGCGGGGGCCCATCCGGGCTCCGCTGAGGAAGCCCACCCCCATGTCAAAGGGGACGCCCAGTACGCCGAAGTCGGCGTGCAGCTCGTCCAGGTCCAGGCAGATGGGATAACGGCCAAAGGAACAAATACCGGTAATGGGCTGGCTGATAAGTTCAGGACGCATAATAAAGTACCCCTTTCTATGTGTTTACATAGCCAAAATCGGCTGGTTTCTAATGTTTACGCCCCAAATTATAGGCGGAAAGTGATTTTTTCGCAACAGGAAAAGAAAAGTCTCCCAGGCCGTAGGCCGAAGAAAGAAAGCCCTTTGCGCAAAACAGCCACGGTTTCAAAAGCAAGCCCACTTTCCCTTATTTCACCTTGGTATCGATCCACTCGGTTTTGAATTTGGAATAGACGATCTTTTGCTCCCCATAGAGGCCGTAATAGCCTGAGAGCATATAGGACACCCCTACACACAGGGCATACAGGGGAAGTCCCCTCCCCCCAAAGAGCTCGTAGGAGAGTAAAATGGAGCTGAGCGGGCAGTTGGTAGCCCCGCAAAATACTGCCGCCATCCCCAGCGCGCCGGAAAAGGCGTGGGGCAGCCCCAGCATGGGGCCGGCCAGGGTGCCGAAAGCACAGCCTGTAAACAGTACCGGCACGATCTCCCCGCCCCGGAACCCGGCTCCCAAGGTAAGGGCGGTAAACAGGATTTTTAATAAAAATGCCTCGGGAATGGTTTCACCGCCGATCATCCGGCGGATCACTGCCTCTCCCGCGCCGTTGTAGGTCTGCGCTCCCACCAGCATGGTGAGCAGCAGAACAAACACGCCGCCTGCCGCTGCCCGGAGAAGCGTTCCAGGAAAGATTTTCGCATAGAGCTTTGGAGCAGCGTGCATCACTTTACAAAATAGGATAGACACCAGCGCGCACAGGACGCCCAGCGCGGCCACCTGTACCATGGAAACCGGCGCCAGTTCAGGCACCTGCGCCACCTCATATCCCAAGTCCTCATGGAGGCCAAACTGCCGGGCCACCAGCAGCCCCACGCAAGCGGACACCAGGCAGGGCACGATGGCCGCGTAGTACATGACCCCCACGCTCACCACTTCCATGGCGAAAACGGCGGCGGTCAGCGGCGTTCCAAACAGGGCGGAAAAAGCCCCTGCCATACCGCACATGACCATCATCCGCCCATCCTTGGCATCCAGGCCGATCTTTCGTCCGATGTACGCCGCCAGCGAGCCGCCCAGCTGAAGGGCGGCCCCCTCCCGCCCGGCGGACCCGCCTGCCAGGTGAGTCAGGATGGTGGAGAGGAAAATGAGGGGAGCGGTACGCAGCTTCAGGGGCTCCGCTTCCCTTACCGCCATCAGTACCAGGTTCGTCCCCCGGTCTTTTTCCATGCCGCAGATCCGGTAGATCAGTACAATGGCAAAGCCCACCACCGGCAGCAGCACGCAGATCCTGGGATTGTGCTCCCGCAGCTGGGTCGCCCAGCCGATTCCATAGTAGAATGCCACTCCTACAAACCCAACCAAAAGTCCCATTGCGCAGGCATAGAGCACCCATTTCAGGAAGATGCCCCCCTCTGCCATATGGCCCCGCAGCCGCGCCCCCATCTCCATATCGATCTTCTCCCTCTTCTCCGGGGCCCGCCCGCCCCATTCTTTTTTAAATTATACCATATCTTTCAACCTTCCGCAGCAAAGATTGCACTTCCTGCCTGAAAATCTCCCTGCCACTTGCTTCTTTTCCCCGTCTGTGGTATGATTGCAAGCGTACGAGTATATAGTTTTGTGCAATCAAGGGGGAATTTCCGTGTCTGGGGACCAAATATGGCCCGTATTATTTGCCGCCAGCGCCTGCGTCAATGTCGCGCTGCTGCTGCGCCGTCCAATCATGAAGCTGCTGCGCCGAAGCGACCAGGTATCCGAGGACAACATCATGGCCATGGTGGAAGAGGGCGAGGAGTCCGGCGCCATCCAGGCCAATGAAAAGGAATTTATTGAAAACGTCTTTGAGTTCGACAACATGACCGCCCGGGATGTGATGGTCCACCGCACCGACATGGTCACCCTCTCTCTGGACGAGGACCCGGACAAGATTCTGGACACCATCCGCCAGTCCGGCCTGTCCCGCTTCCCGGTATATGGGGATGATGTGGACGACATTTTGGGCGTACTCTCCACCCGGGAGTATTTGCTCAATTTCCATCTCCCCGATCCCAACCCCCTGAAAGAGCTCCTGCGCCCGGCCTATTTCGTACCGGAGACGGTACAGGCGGATGTGCTGTTCCGGGATATGCAGGGCAAAAAGATCCACATGGCCCTGGTGGTGGACGAATACGGCGGCACCAGCGGTCTGGTCACCCTGGAGGACCTGCTGGAAGAGCTGGTAGGCAACATCTACGACGAATTTGACCCGCAAGAGGAGCAGGAGATCATTCAGCTGGATGAAAACCGCTGGCGAGTGTCCGGCTCTGCCGACCTGGAGGAGCTGGCCGAGACCATCGGCCTGGAGCTGCCCGAGGAGGAAGACCGGGACTACGACACCCTGGGCGGACTTGTCTTTGCCCAGCTGCCCGTGATCCCCGAGGACGGCAGCCGTCCCGCTGTAGATGCCCTGGGGCTTCACATCCAGGTGGAAGAGCTGTGTGACCGGCGGGTGGAGTGGGCCCTGGTGGAAAAACTGGTTCCCTGCGCCCCTGATGCCAAATCTGACACTTAACAAAACAGGCATACCGCAAAAGCGGTATGCCTGTTTTTTCTTCTTTATTCTTCCAAAATCCGCCCGTCTGTAGAGATCGTGGTCACCTGCCAGGGGATCATCTTTCCGCTGTTTTTCAGGGCGGTCACCACGGCGTGCTCCAGTCCCCCGCAGCAGGGCACCTCCATGCGCACCACCGTGACGCTCTTAATGTCATTTTGCCGAATAATTTCGGTGAGCTTTTCACTGTAGTCCACCCCATCCAGCTTGGGACAGCCGATGAGGGTCACCTTGCCCCGCATAAAGTCTCCGTGGAAATTTCCATAGGCGTAGGCAGAACAGTCCGCCGCCACCAGCAGCTTCGCACCCTGAAAATAGGGGGCGTTGACAGGGGCCAGCTTGATCTGCACCGGCCACTGGCGCAGCTGGGAGGACACATCGGCGGGCGCCGTGTGCCGCTCCTGCTCTTCCTCCCGGCAGATGGCCCGGGACTGGCTGCCCGGACAGCCGCAGGCCAGAGGCTCCTGAAGCTCCTTTTTTCTGGCCTGGACAGCGGCCTCATCGTAGGCGGCAGCCTCCCGTTCCACAAAGGTGATGGCTCCAGTAGGACAGGCGGGCAGGCAGTCCCCCAGCCCGTCACAATAGTCGTCCCGCAGCAGTTTGGCCTTTCCATCCACCATGCCGATGGCCCCTTCATGGCAGGCCTGGGCACACAGTCCGCAGCCATTGCAGCGCTCCTGGTCGATGTGAATGATCCGACGAATCATAGTTTTTCCTCCGTTTCTTGACTTTGTGTCCTTAGTATAGTAGGATAGGCCAAATAAGTATGTTGTTTTAACAACAAACGGAGGATTTATGGACATCCAATTTTTGCTACACACCCCGTTGTTTCTGGGTGCCAAACCGGAAGAGCTGAAATCCCTCCTGGCCGCCATGGAGGCAGCAGAACGCGCTTTCCCCAAAGGAGAAGTGATCCTCCAGGCCGGGGAACACACGTCCCGCCTCTATCTGGTGCTGTCTGGGGGAGTCACTGTAGAGAATCACGATGCCTGGGGCAACCGCACCATTCTGGGACACGTGGCCCCTGGGGAAGTATTTGCGGAGACCTACGCCTGTCTCCCCAGCCAGCCCATGATGGTCAGCGCCGTGGCTTCCCAGGAGACGGCGCTGCTCAGTCTCAATGCCGCCGCTCTTCAAAATGATTCTTGCCCCCAGAGGGATCTGATCTTAACCAATCTGCTGCGCATCACCTCGGAAAAGAATCTGGCTCTTTCCCGCCGGATCTTCTATACCTCCTCCAAAACCATCCGGGGACGGCTGCTGTCCTATCTCTCCGATCAGGCTGTGCTCCAAGGAAGCCTATCCTTTTCCATCCCCTTTGACCGCCAGCAGCTGGCGGACTATCTTGGAGTAGACCGCAGCGCCCTGTCCAATGAGCTGAGCAAGCTGCGCCGCGAAGGGCTGCTCATCGCCCGAAAAAACCAGTTTTCTCTGCTGACCGGGAGTGGTTTCTCCTAAACAAAAACAAAGTCACCCGGAGCTGGGCGACAAAAAGCAAAGCCGCCCCAATGGGGCGGCTTTGCTGCATAAGCTTAAATCTTACTTCAGGTTGAAGAAGGCCTTCATGCCGGGATACTCGGCGATGTCGCCCAGCTCCTCCTCGATGCGCAGGAGCTGATTGTACTTGGCCACACGGTCGGTACGGCTGGGGGCGCCGGTCTTGATCTGGCCGGCGTTCAGGGCCACGGCAATGTCGGCGATGGTGGCGTCCTCGGTCTCGCCGGAGCGGTGAGACACGATGGCGGTGTAGCCGGCCCGGTTGGCCATCTGGATGGCGTCCAGGGTCTCGGTCAGGGTGCCGATCTGGTTGACCTTGATCAGGATGGAGTTGGCAACCTTCTTCTCAATGCCGGTAGCCAGACGCTCCACGTTGGTGACGAACAGGTCGTCGCCCACCAGCTGGACACGGTCGCCGATGGCCTTGGTCAGCATAGCCCAGCCTTCCCAGTCGGTCTCGGCCATGCCGTCCTCCAGGGAGATGATGGGGTAGTTGTCGGCAAACTTCTTCCACATGTTGACCAGCTGCTGCTGGGTCAGCTTCTTGCCGGACTTGGGCTGGATATAGATCTTCTGCTCCTCGTCCCACCACTCGGAGGAGGCGGCGTCGATGGCGATCTTGAAGTCCTCGCCGGGCTTGTAGCCGGCCTTCTCAATGGCCTCCACGATGACCTTCAGAGCGTCCTCGTCCTTCTTCAGGTTGGGAGCATAGCCGCCCTCATCGCCAACACCGGCGGCGGGGGTGCCGTTCTCCTTCAGGACGGTCTTCAGGGTGTGGAAGACCTCGGCGCAGCGGCGCAGAGCCTCACGGAAGGAGGGGGCGGAGACAGGCATGAT
>CALWOP010000021.1 GCA_944383195.1 uncultured Oscillospiraceae bacterium | reverse complement strand
ATTGACTACGGCAAGATCAAGATGTACGTGGGCAACTACGACTTCTGGTATGAGTCCTCCCAGCTGGTGCAGCAGCTGATCAAGAACCAGAACAAGCGCAACGAGGAGAAGATCAAGGAATTGCAGGACTTTATCTCCCGCTTCTCCGCCAACAAGTCCAAGAGCAAACAGGCCACCGCCCGGAGAAAGCTGCTGGACAAGCTCACCGTGGAGGAGATGCCCGCTTCCTCCCGCCGCTATCCCTGGGTGGGCTTTACCCCCGACCGGGAGGTGGGCAAGGATATCCTCTTTGTCACCGATGTGTCCAAGACCATCGATGGGGTGAAGGTGCTGGACAAGGTGTCCTTCATTGTGGGCCACGACGAGAAGATCGCCTTTGTGGGCGACAATGAGAACGCCCATACCGCCCTGTTCAAGATCCTGGCCGGAGAGATGGAGCCGGACGAGGGCAGCGTGAAGTGGGGCCAGACGGCCACCTTCTCCTACTTCCCCAAGGACAATACTCCCTATTTCCAGGACAATGAGGACAATCTGGTGCAGTGGCTGCGCCAGTTTTCCCCCGACCCCCAGGAGCAGTACCTCCGGGGCTTCCTGGGGCGGATGCTCTTTTCCGGGGACGAGGTATATAAGCCCGTCAAGGTGCTCTCCGGCGGAGAGAAGGTGCGGTGCATGCTGTCCCGGATGATGCTCTCCGGGGCCAACGTCCTGATGCTGGATCAGCCCACCAACCACCTGGATCTGGAGTCCATTGCCGCTTTGAACAAGGGGCTGGAGGCAGTGAAGTGCAATGTGCTGGTGGCCTCCCACGACCATCAGCTCATTCAGACTGTCTGCAACCGGGTCTTTGACTTTACGGCCGATGGGAAACTCATCGACCGGAAGATGAGCTACGACGAATATTTGGAAAGCCAGAAGGCACAGTAATCAAATTGGCCAGCCGCAGAATCCAGCGGCTGGCCGTTTTGCACGAAAAAAGGGAAAAATGGGGAAAGCGGTTGACGCGAAGAAAACGTTTCGGGTATAATACAAAATGGAGTTGTCTCGAAATGCAATGAGTATAAGATGCGGGATTTCCGCAGAAGGGGAATCGGAAGGTATGGATCTTACACATATATTGGCCCTGTTGGGCGGACTTGCGCTGTTCCTGCACGGTATGCAGATGATGAGCTCCGGTCTGGAGGCCGCCGCCGGCAACCGGATGAAAAACATTCTGGAGCGGCTGACCGCCAACCGCTTTTTGGGCGTGCTGGTGGGCGCGGCCATCACCGCGGTCATTCAGTCCTCCTCGGCCACCACGGTCATGGTGGTGGGCTTTGTCAACGCGGGCATGATGACGCTCAATCAAGCGGTTTGGATCATCATGGGCGCCAACATCGGTACCACCGTCACCGGATTGCTGATCGCTCTGGATGTGGGCGAGCTGGCGCCGTTCTTTGCCTTTATCGGCGTGGCGCTGATGGTCTTTGTGAAAGAGCCGAAGCTTCAGCACATCGGCCAGATCCTGGCCGGTCTGGGCGTACTGTTCCTGGGCATGGGCATGATGAGTGATGCCATGGTCCCCCTGCGGGAGTCTGAGAGCTTTATTCGCCTGATGTCCACCTTCTCTAACCCCATTTTGGGTATTCTGGCGGGCACGGGCTTTACCGCGGTCATCCAGTCCTCCTCCGCCTCGGTGGGTATTCTCCAGGCTCTGGCCAACAGCGGTGTGATCGGCCTGTCCAGTGCGGTATTCGTCCTGTTCGGCCAGAACATCGGCACCTGTATCACTGCCGTCCTGGCCTCTATCGGCACCAACCGCAACGCCAAGCGGGCCACCATTATCCACCTGATGTTCAACATCATCGGTACCATTATCTTTACGCTTTTGTTCCTGGCTTTCCCCATTGCCCGGGTGATCGATGGCAGCCTGGTACTTCAGGGCGGGATCGGAAACGCCCTGTCCGGTATGCTGCCCGGAACGCCCGCCGGACAGATTGCCTTGGTCCACACCAGCTTTAACATTATCACCACTCTTCTGCTGCTGCCTCTGGGCAACTACCTGGCCAAGCTGACGGTTAAGATCCTGCCTGAGCAGGTTCAGGAAAAAGAAGAGGGCATTATGCACCTGGAGTATCTGGCGCCTGTTTCCGCCAGCGGCAAAGAGGGCGGCCTGGGTCTGTCTGCCATTGTGGTGGATCAGCTGCGCAATGAGCTCAACCGGATGCTGAATATGGCCCGGGACAATGTGGAGACCGGCTTTGAGGCCGTCTTGGCCCGGGACCCTGGAAAGCTGGAAGATGTGGAGCAGCGGGAGGAGTATATTGACTTCCTGAACCGGGAGATCTCCCGGTATGTGTCCCACCTCATTTCCATTGAGACCAACGAACAGGATTCCCGGGTGGTCAGCAGCTTCTTCACCATCTCGGGCAACATTGAACGCATTGGTGACCATGCCGACAACCTGGCCGGGTACACCAAGATGCTGGTGGCGAAAAACATCAAGCTCTCCCCCTTCGCGCAAAAAGAGGTGGAGCAGATGCGGGAGGTGTGCCTTGAGGCGGTCACCACCCTGCTGGACCGCCAGGCAGGCGGGCCGGAGTGGCTGGTGGATGTGGCCCAGATCGAGCAGAAGATCGACGATATGACCGATGAATATCGCCGCGCCCAGCTGGTCCGGATGCGGGACGGGATCTGCTCTGATGAGGCCTGTATTCTGTACTCGGAGCTGCTCACCGACTTTGAGCGTATCGGCGACCACGTGCTGAACATCGCCCAGGAGCTGACCAAGTCCAGAACCAATCTGTGAGAGAACGCGCGCCGCCGGGCTGGTCCCGGCGGCGCGTTTGTTTGGAAGCTGGCACTTGACGAAATTCACATGGGGCGCTATCATTTTGGAAGTAGTAATAGGAGGGAGATTCCAATGACCTATCAGGAAATTTTAGAGACCGCCCGTACCTGCAGCGGTCCCTACTGCAAGGCCTGCCCGGTGTGTAACGGCCGGGCCTGCAAGAATACCATGCCCGGCCCGGGGGCTAAGGGAAGCGGCACGGTAGCCATCCGGAACTATGAGGCCTGGCAGGATGTGTGCCTGAACATGGATACCATCTGCGTCAATGGGCCTGTGGATACGCGCTTTACGCTGTTTGGCCAGACCTATGACCTGCCGGTCTTTGCCGGGCCGGTGGGGGCGGTGAAGCTCCACTACGGCGAGAAGTTTACCGATCAGGAGTATAATGACATTCTGGTTCCCGCCTGTGCCAAGGCCGGGATCGCTGCCTTTACCGGCGACGGCACCGATCCTGGGGTCTTTGCCGCCGCAGCCAGGGCCATTGGAGCAAACGGGGGCAAGGGAATCCCCACGGTGAAGCCCTGGGACCGGGACACCCTGTTTTCCAAGCTGGACGCCGCCAAGGCCTCCGGAGCCCAGATGTTTGCCATGGACATCGACGCGGCGGGCCTGCCTTTCCTGAAAGGGCTCAATCCTCCCGCCGGTTCCAAGACGGTGAGAGAGCTGCGGGAAGTTATTGAATATGCCAAGGTGCCCTTTATCATCAAGGGAATCATGACCGTGAAGGGGGCCAAGAAAGCCCTGGAGGCGGGAGCAGCCGGCATTGTGGTGTCCAACCACGGCGGCCGTGTGCAGGACGGCGTGCCCGCCACCGCTGAGGTCCTGCCCACCATTGCGGAGGCGGTCAAGGGCCAGATGACCATCTTTGTGGACGGCGGACTGCGCAGCGGCGTGGATATCTGCAAGGCTCTGGCCCTGGGCGCCGACGCCTGTATTCTGGCCCGGCCCTATGTCACCGCGGTGTACGGCGGGGGAGAAGAGGGCGTCCAGGTACTCACCCAGAAGCTCAAGGGAGAGCTGGAGGACACCATGGCCATGTGCGGGGTCCATTCTCTGAGTGAGATCAACCGGGACATGATTTTTTGATTGGAAAACAGTATAGAAAATGCCCTGATTCCCTAGGAATCAGGGCATTTATATAGGAAGAAAAAACCACGGCGGTTCGGAAGAACCGCCGTGGTTTTAAGCCGATATTAGTCGGTCACATAGGGCAGCAGGGCGATCTGACGGGCCCGCTTGATGGCCTCAGTCAGCTGGCGCTGATGCATGGCGCAGGTGCCGGTGGTGCGGCGGGGCAGGATCTTGGCCCGCTCGGAAATGAACCGGCGCAGCTTGGCGGCGTCCTTGTAATCGATGCACTCCACCTTGTCGGCGCAGAAGGCGCAGACCTTACGGCGCTTGCGGCCGCGGGGAGCTCTGTTATCACGTTCCATAGCCATGGATTTAACCTCCTTCTTACGACCTTATATGGTCAAAGTCAAAACGGCAGCTCGCCGTCGTCATCAGAAAGCTCGGCAAACTGGTCGCCGTCCGCAGGGGGGGCGCCGTAGCCGGAGGGGGCAGCGGGAGCGGAGTAACCGCCGGCGGCATAGCCGCCCGGGTTAAAGCCGGTGGAGTAGCTGCCACCGTCGCCGTCTCGCTTGGAGTCGCCGAAGTAGATGTTGTCCGCAATGACCTCAGCAGTGCGGCGCTTGCCGCCGTCTTTGTCGGTCCAATCGCGGATCTGCAGCCGGCCCTCTACCACGGCCATACGGCCCTTGGTAAAGTAGCGGCTGACAAACTCGGCGGTCTGGCGCCAGGCCACCACATCGATAAAGTCAGTGGTGCGCTCGCCGGTGGACTTATCCTTGAAATCCCGGTCAACGGCCAGGGAGAAGGAGGCCACGGGAGTGCCGGTCTGGGTGCGCCGAAGCTCAGGGTCACGGGTCAGACGACCCATGAGGAAGATCTTGTTGAGCATCTGGAAGAGACCTCCTTACTGGTCCTTGCAGACGATCATGGAGCGCATCACGCCGTCGGTGATCCGGAAAATACGATCCAGCTCAGCGGGGATGGCGGCAGCGGCGGTGAAGGTCATCAGGACATAGTAGCCCTCCATCAGGTCGTCGATGGGATAGGCCAGACGGCGCTTGCCCCACTCATCAACCTCGGTGACAGTGCCGTTGGCCTCGACCACGGCCTTGAACTTCTCCACCAGGGCGGCGATCTGCTCCTCGCTCAGGTCGGGCTTCAGGATATAGACAGCCTCGTAGTTGGAATTGATTTTTGCCATGTTTTTGCACCTCCTTATGGACATATGGCCCCCGGATCTCTGCCGGGAGCAAGGAAACACTGTCTCACCATAGAGACAGGCTTAATTATTATACCCAAAATAAGGGGGATGTCAAGAGAAATCTGCAAAATTTCATTTATTTTTTGAAAAAAGAGAGGGAAAGCCAAAAATTCACACGTTCTTATCAGTTCAAGAGGGGATGTTAATAAATTCTGAACTGGAATATTGGCCGGTGCTGTGACAAAATGAACGCTGTGGAGAAAAAGGAGAAAATTTGGTACAGAAGGGGGATGAGACGAACCTGTGTTCCGGTGAGACAGGTTCTAGTGGAAAAGCAGATCTGTTTGTGTGTGCAGAAAAAGGAAAAAAGGGAGGAATTGCTATGATTGAAATTTCCTTTGACGTAATGCAAAGTGCAGCCATTGCCGCTTGTGTGGCGATGGTTGGCCGGGCAATTGTAAAGCGAGTCAAATTTTTTCAAACGTATTGTATTCCCGGAGTCATTGTAGCCGGTCTTGCGGTCAGCTTTCTGCTGGGCATTTTGCGTGCAGCGGGCATTCTTCAGGTGACGTTTGATGTGGCCGTTTTAAAAGAGTGGTTTATGGACATTTTCTTCACCGGAGTGGGCCTGACTGCCTCCTGGAAGCTCATTAAACGGGGCGGTAAGGTGTGTATTGGAATTGCCATTACCACCATTGGCCTGATTCTGGCCCAGGATTTGCTGGGTGTGCTGCTGACCATTCCCCTGGGGCTGCACCCCCTTCAGGGAATCGGCATGGGGTCGCTGTCTCTCATGGGCGGCGTAGGCACTTCGGGTGCGATTGCTCCCCTGTATGAGGAGCTGGGAGCGGAAAATGCCGTTGTCATGGCTGTTATGTGCGCCACGTTCGGTATGGTGTTTGCCAGCTTGTGCGGCGGCCCTGTGGCGCGGGCACTGATTAAGCGCCACAACCTGAGAGGGGAAGTGACCGAAAACTACGGCGGAAAAGAGAACGCCTCCGGAGAGGTGGCGGCCGACGAAGTGACGCCTCTGAACGGCAAGAGCTTGCTGGGCAGTGTGTGCCTGATTATTATCTCCGCCGGTCTGGGCTCCTATATTGCCATTCTGGCCGGGTATGTGCCTTACATTGAATTCCCTTATTTCATCGGCTGCATGATTGGCGGCGTCATTGTCCGCAACATTTTGGACGCTGTACACGTAGAGGTGCGGGCCCAGGAGCTGGATGCCTTTGGCGATATTTGTCTGGAAATTTTCCTGGGTATGACCATGATGTCCATTGACGTGACCAAGCTGGCAGATGCCTTTGGTCCCTTTGTGATTATCTTTGTGGCACAGGTGCTTATGACCTGCCTTTGGGCCTACGTGGTTACCTTTAAGACCTGTGGAAGCAATTATGATGCCGCGGTGATTGCCGCAGGCCACATCGGTATGGGTCTGGGCAATGGGCCCAATACCATGGCCAACGAAAAAGCGGTGATGAAGGAGTTCGGCTTTTCCAAGGTGGGCTGGGTGGTGTATCCCCCCTTCGGGCTGCTGGTGCTGGACATTTTCAACCCCATTTTCTGTTCCATGATTGCAGAGCCCCTTTGCAAATGGTTTGGCCTGGGCTAAAGGATTGGGGGTTATCTTTATAAATGCAGAGGCCTGGGATGACTGGTCATCCCAGGCCTCTGTTGTTTTTTATTGGGGTAAGAGCAGGTCTCCCTCTTTGATCCAGCCCAGCTTCCGACAAATCTCACAGAAGATCCAAGACAGCAGGGCGGGCAGTACAAAGCAGATCAGCAGCATCCCCAGCCAGTCAAATCCTGTGGGGGTGATGGCCACCGCCCCCTTGGCCAGGGCGTCCTCGCTGGGGGAGAGCCAGCCGGTCCACACCCCAATGGGGCCGCACAGGCCGCAGGTGCCCATGCCCGAGTTGATGGCTGCGCCGTTCATTTGAAGGCCAAAGACGCAGGTGGCGATGGGGCCGGTAATGGCAGAGGCCAGGGTGGCGGGAATCCAGATCCGGGGGTTGCGGACAATGTTGGGCATCTGGAGCATGGAGGTGCCCAGCCCCTGGCTCACCAGCCCGCCCCAGCGGTTTTCCCGGAAGGACATCACCGCAAAGCCCACCATCTGGGCGCAGCACCCGGCCACGGCGGCACCCCCCGCCAGGCCGGTGAGCTTCAGTACGTGGCAGATGGCGGCAGAGGAGATGGGCAGGGTGAGGGCCACACCCACCAACACGGAGACGGCGATGCCCATCCAGAAGGGCTGGAGCCTGGTGGCCTGGTCGATCATATTCCCAAATGCGGAGGCCCCCGCCCCAATGGGAGGGGCAATGAGCTTGGCCAGAGCCACGCCCACGAGAATGGTCACGCCGGGGGTGACCAGAATGTCGATCTTGGTCTCTTTAGATACAGCTTTGCCGCATTCGGCAGCGATGATGGCGATGATGAGCACGGCCAGCGGCCCGCCGGCGCCGCCCTCGGCGTTGGCGGCCCAGCCCACGGCAGCCAGGGAAAAGAGGACCATGGGGTCGGCCTTCAGGGCGTAGCCGATGGCCACTGCCATGGCGGGGCCGGAGACGGCCGTGGCATAGGTACCGATGTCAATGAGGTACTGAATAGACAGCTGCTGCCCCAAGGTCTTGATGATGGTGCCGATGAGCAGGGAGCAGAACAGGCCCTGGGCCATGGCCCCCAGGGCGTCGATGCCGTAGCGTTTGGCGGAAATCTCTATGTTCTTCCGCTTTAAAAACTCTTTCATGGAATCACCTTTACCACACAAAATAAATAGACTGTACAGGTGTCATGACAGTCACAGGGCTTATTATAACCAAAGAACAAAATTTGTCAAGGACCCAATGAAAAACCCCGCCCCCGGCATACGCCGGAGGCGGGGTGAAACGTGTATGGTGGGTTACCACTTGGAGAAATCGGTGAGGCACAGGTCCAGGTCCACATTGCCCTCAATTCCGGGGACGGAGCCGGTGCTGGAGTACTGCCACATATCATAGTGGTAGCGGAAGCTGGTGGGCTCCCAGTCCTTGGTGTAGTGGGCCAGCCAGAAAGGGTAGTCCTGGAGATACTCCAGCTGGATGCCGCCGGCGTAGATCTTGGAGGGGCTGCCGTAGGTCATGGGCAGGTAGCCGGCGTCCTCGATGATTTTGCAGAAAGCCAGGGCGCATTTGGTGACCGTCTCCCCGTCGGTGTCCTTACTGCGGGAGTCCTCGTCGTTGACGCTCTCCCAGTCAAAGACCACGGGGTAGGTAATGTCATAGTCCTTGATCCATTCCAGAAGCAGGTAGGCCTCCTGCTGGGCCTCCTCCACGGTGATGGCCTGGGAGAAGAAGTAGACGCCCACATCCAGGCCGTTGGCCAGGGCCTGCTGGATGTTGTAGTCAAAGTAGGCATCCTTGTTAAGGGTGGGGTTGTAGTACCCCCGGTACCCCGCCCGGATCATGGCAAAGTCCACCCCGGAGGCGGCCACCTGGGCCCAGTCGATCTGTTTCTGATGGGAGGACACATCCACGCCGATGTAGCTGGGAGCGTCGCCGCGATAGGTGAGGTACCTGCCGTTGGAGACAAAGGCGGAGTTGTCGTAGGTGTTGGGGGGGATGGGGCTGGCGTCAGGGTCCAGGTCGGGAATGTTGACAAAAGCCCGGTCATAGGCCCGAAGGATGGTGGCGCCCTCTGCCCGGGTTGTGTAGCCGGCGTAGTCAAAGGCGCCGTCTTCCTTGCCGGTCATCAGCCCCACATACCACACCCATTCCACCGAGTTGACCGCCCAGGAAGAGACCTCTTTCAAATCGGTGAATGGGGCGGCTGCCTGGGAGAGCTTCTTGCCCTGGGCCTGCCAGAAAATAGCGGCGATCTGCTCCCGGGTGATGGGGGTGTCGGGACCGAAGGTGCCGTCCTCATAGCCGCCGATGATCCCCTCCTGGTACGCCCAGAGGATGGCGTCGCCGTAGGGACCGCTGGGATCTACGTCGGAGAAAGGATATTCGGCGGTGGAGGCGTCTTCCTCATCCACCTGCTGGGAGCCGCTGTCGTAGTCTTTCCCCTCCAGAGTGACCACGGGCTCGCCGGCCAGACGGTAGAGGGCCAGGGCCAGCACCCCACGGGTCATCAGCTCGCTGGGGGCAAAGGAGGTGGAGGATACGCCGTCCATAATTTCATGGCTCCAGCAGTATTCCACCGCGGATTCATACCAGGCGCCGTCTTCCACATCTGTATAAGGCATTCCGGCGGCCAGGGCCATTGGGGTGGTTAGGATCAGAGCGGCCGACACGGCACCGGCCAGCAGGGCGCGCAGCCCCCGGGAGGGTAGTTTCATGGCGAGAGTCCTTTCTTTTTCTGAAGACAAATAGTTCTTACCCAGTATAACACTTTATGGAAACCAAACTCAACCGTTTTTTCCTGGAAAAACAAAAAAATCCCTGGGCCCGCAGCTGCTTGCAGGTCCAGGGACAGGTGCTAGGAGAGCAGTTCCAAAGCGGCGTTCAGCTTCTGACGGTAGGCCTGGACGGCCTGACGGGGGGCGGTGATGGTGAGGCTTCCGTCCAGGCCCATGAGCCAGCCGAAAAATTGAGGGCTGACCACCACGGGCAGGGTGACGGTAAAGTGTTCTTCTCCGTCCGGGACCAGGATCACGTCCTGGCCAAAGCGGTCCCATACCAGACCCGCCTTGTCCCGGCGGCCCCGGAGGGTGACCATGAGCTCCGGGCCGCTGTACATCCCGAAGTGCTTCTGACCGTACTGGGCCAGCTGGAAATCCGGGTACTGGTCTTTCCCCTTGCGCTCCAGGCAGGTGACGGCGATCTCGGTCATTTTGTCCACCCGATAGTGGCGCATATCCCGGTTGGCGTGGTCAAAGGCCACCAGATAGTAATTTTCGTTGTTCCAGATCAGCCCATAGGGGGAGACGGTATAGCGCTTTCCATCCCGGCGAAAGACCTTCTGCCGGGTGAGATCGTAATCAAAGTATTTAAAGGTGATGGCTTTCTGGGCGGCGATGGCGGTGTGGAGCTTATCGATATTATAATAAATACTCTCGTTCATCACCTTGATACGGCCTGAGACGTAGACCTGCCGCTGGAGCTGTCCCGCCTGGTGGACGCTGGCCAGCGATTCCAGCTTGCGGATGAGGGCGTCGCTTTTCTTCTGGGTGATAAACCGGGAGGACTGCACCGCATCCATAAGGAGCTTTACTTCCGGCAGTTCAAACTCCCGTGAGCCGATAAACCACCCCGGAGCCTTGCCCTTGCGGCATTGTACGTCCAACCCAAACAGCCGCAAGGCCTCCAGATCATCATAGATGCTCTTGCGTTCGGCCTTGATGTCTGCCCGGGCCAGGCCCCCGATGATCTGGGCGACGGTAAGGGGATGGTCTTCATCGGTCTGCCGGAGCAGCATACGGGCCAGGTGGAGCAGCTTTGTCTTTTGATTTGGACTTTTCGCCATAAAACCTTCCTCCTTTTCCCATTTTCTTCAGGATACCAAAGGAGCAGTCCCATAAACTGTACTTTTACTTCCAGTCGGCCCACACGTCCGGGCAGTAGCCTACGGTGGCCTGTTTGCCGTTGCGGACGATGGGGGTGCGCAGGAGGGTGGGGTCCTCAAAGAGCTTCTCCAGTTTGGCCTGATCCCCGGCCAGGTAGGAGAGGAGAACGGCATCCGGGTGTCCGGGGGCGATCAGGTTGTCCAGGCCAACGGCATTTTTTACGCTGGTGAGCTCCCCCAGGCTCATCCCGTATTTTTTTATGTCTACTGCCTGGAACTTGATGCGGCGCTCTTTAAACCAGCGCTCGGCTTTTTTTGTATCAAAGCACTTGCTTTTGCCAAAAATCTGAATGTTCATGTGTGTTCCTCCATCCAAACAAATCGGGGGCCGGAATATCCATCCCGGCAGACCGGCTCGTTCCACATGGCGGCCGGACGTACCCATAAGCCGCCCTCACCGTACAAAGCCCGGTAGACCACCATGGGCTCCAGGGTCTCCGAGTGGCGGGCTGTGCCCAGCACTTCATATTCTCCACCCTTAAAATGGCGGTAGCGTCCCGGGCGAATGTCCATAAAAAATACCTCCTGACGGTCAAGGCTTGTGGCTGAGACGGGAAAACAGCAGAAAAAGTATATCATATTTTATTCCATGGGACAAGCGGCCGGGGAGAATGAAGGCCCTTTCAGGGTGCCATACTATTCCATATCACGAAAAGGAGGATGACGGGTGTGAAGGCAGTCATTATGGCCGGGGGAGAGGGCACCCGCCTTCGGCCGCTATCCCTGGGCAGACCCAAGCCCATGACCCCACTCTTGGGCAGGCCGGTGATGGAGCACATCATCAACCTGCTGAAAGGACAGGGGATGACCGACATCTGCGTGACCCTATGCTGTCAGCCCCAAGGGGTGATGGACTACTTTGGCAGCGGAGAACGGCTGGGGGTGCGGTTAACTTATTTTATTGAGGAAGAACCCCTGGGGACGGCGGGCAGCGTCAAAAACTGCTCGGAATACCTGGGCGAAGAGGACTTTTTGGTCATCGGCGGGGACTGTGTCTGCGACCTGGAGCTGTCCCGAGCGGTGGAGCACCATCAAAAAAGCCGGGCCGAGGCCACCCTGGTCCTCTACCGCCATAAGACCCCGCTGGAGTATGGGCTGGTGGTCACGGGGGACACAGGACGGGTGGAGCGCTTTGTGGAAAAACCCGGCTGGGGCCAGGTGGTCACCGATCAGATCAATACGGGGATCTATATCCTCTCGCCCTCTGTGCTCAAACGGATTCCCCAGGGAAAGCCGTGGGATTTTGGCAAAGACCTCTTTCCCGCCATGCTGAAAGAGGGAGCAGCCGTCATGGGCTGCCCCCTGGAGGGCTATTGGTGTGATATGGGGGACTGCAAGGCCTATCTGGCGTGCACCCAGGACGCCCTGGACGGCAAGGCCAAGCTGGAGATGGGACTTCCTCAGCGGGGGGAAAAGCTCTGGTCTGCCCAGCCCATCCCCCAGGGCGTGACCGTGGAGGGCCCAAGCTGGATCGGAGAGGATGTGACCCTGGGGGAGGGGGCGGTGATCGGACCCTATGCGGTGCTGTGCCGGGGGACAGAGGTGGGAGAACACGCTGTGGTCCGGCGAAGCGTGCTGCTGGAAGAGGCCTGCGCGGGAGCCCAATCCTCCTTATATGGAGCGCTGCTGTGCAAGGACGCGGCGGTACAAAAACGGGGCGTTCTCCAAGAGGGGGCGGTTTTGGGGGAAAACGCCCTGGTGGAGGAGGATGCCGTCCTGCTGGAGCGGGTCAGCCTGTGGCCCGGCCAGTGTGCCCCCGCCGGCTGCCGCCTGGCCCACTCCGTGACCAGCGGCTGCCAAAAGGGGATGCTGCGCTTTGGCGACAGCGGCGTGCTCCAGGGGGTGCTGGGAGAGGACTTGGGCCCGGAAGCCCTGCTGATGCTGGGTGAAATTTTGGGTACGGAAGGCAAGGTGGGGGTGGGCTGCTCCCGCACGCCCGGGGCCCGTATGCTGGCCAGGGCGGCCGCGGCGGGTGTGGCCGCCGTGGGCGGCGACGTGGTGGCCCACAGTCTGGACAGCCCTGTTCAGGGGGCGGGGGCGGCGGTGATGCTGGGCCTGCCCAAGTCTCTGTTTGTGGAGGAGCAGCAGGGAAAGGTTTACCTCCATCTGTTTGACCGGCTGGGCCTGCCCCTCACACGTGAGGAGGAGAGAAAGGTGGAGCAGGCGCTGCTCCGGGAAGAACTGCATCTGGCACGGGGGCGCAGAGTGGGACGACTGGTTTCCAGCGAACTGGGCGCTCAGGAGTGGGGACTGTGGACGGCCCGGAAAGCGGGACTGCGCCGGCCTGCTCTGAGGCGGATCACCGTGGCGGTGGGGACGGCCACGGCGGAGGACAGAGCCCTGCGGGAAGCGCTGTTGGCACTGGGCTGTAACCTGGAGGAAACCTGGCGGCCCGGTATTGCGGCGTTCCATGGGGAAAAGGGCGGCTTTCGCCTGACGGCCCAGGATGAAAAAGGGGCCTTGGTGGACAGCGGACAGCTGCTGACGCTGGCGGTGCTGATTGAGATGGAAAACGGCAGAGGAACGGTGGCGGTTCCGCCCGGCGCCAGCGCCGCGGTGGAGCTGGTGGCGGCGGGCTATGGGGGGACGGTGCTCCGCCTGGATCGGGACGGCCCGGCCGCTCGGGAGCTGTATGCTGACCAGCCCTGGTTTCGGGAGGCACCGGCTGCCGCGGTACGCATCTGCTCCAGAATGGGTGTGGCCGGGCAGAAGCTGGAGAGCCTGGTGGCCAAGACCCCACGCTTTTCCGCCTGGCGGCGGGAGGTTCCCCTGACCTCAGACCGGGGGCGGGTGATGCAGGCCCTGACCCGGGAGCAGAACCGCCGCTCCGACGGGGAAGGACTTCGAGTGCGCTCCGGCGGGGGATGGGTGTATCTCAGCCCCATGGCCCGGAGAAGCGCCCTGCGCATCATTGCCGAGGGGCCGGATCTGGAGCTGGCTGCCGAGCTGTGTGACCGATACGCCGGGCACGCGGCAGAGCTGGATCGAAAAATTTCTGAGCAATGTGCCCAAGAGGAGGACAAAAAATGACAAATTTGTTCTCAAGAAACCGATAGTATACTTTTAGGGAAAAATGTGCTATACTAAATCAACTATCATTGGTTTATACGCAGGAGGGGCAGGACGGATCGTCCGCCCCCGCGTTTAAATATTTTCCAGGATTCAGAACCGTAGAGCACAGGCGGGGACGGACCTGGGCACAAGAGGACAGAGAACACCAGGGCGAAGGGGGCAGCCACTCCCACCGGCGAGGCAGGGCCGGGAGGGGGGCAGTCCTTCGTCTTGCCGCTGTGCGATTGGCACAGCGCTTTTGTCATGGGTTTTTCTGTCCGGATACATCAAAACGTCCCGGCCGCGGAATCTGCGAGCTAAGCGGACAAGGATTGTGAAATTGAAAAATAAGGAGTTATTATGGCAGAAAAACTGAAAATTATTTCTCTGGGTGGTCTCAATGAGATCGGCAAGAACCTTACCGTCTACGAGTATGGAAATGACATCGTGGTGGTGGACTGCGGCATGGGCTTCCCCGATGACGATATGTACGGCATCGACGTGGTCATCCCAGATGTGACCTACCTGATTAAGAACCAGCAGAAGATCCGGGGCATCTTCATTACCCACGGACACGAGGACCATATCGGCGCGCTGCCCTATGTGCTTCGCTCCATCAAGGCCCCCATCTACGCCACCCGCATGAGCGCGGGGCTCATCAAGCTGAAGCTGGAGGAGCACCGCCTGCTGGACAAGACCAAGCTCATCACCTGTGAGGCGGGAGATGTGGTCAAGGCGGGGCGGTTCTCGGTAGAGTTTATCCATGTGAACCACTCCATCGCCGACGCGGTGGCCTTTGCCATCAAGTGCCCGGTGGGCACCTGTGTCCACACCGGCGACTTTAAGATCGACACTACCCCCATCCAGGGGGGGATGATGGATCTGGCCCGCCTGGGCGAGCTGGGCAAAGAGGGGGTTCTGGCCCTGCTGGCCGACTCCACCAACGTGGAGCGCCCGGGCTATACCCGCAGCGAGCGCAGCGTGGGGGCCTCCTTTGACGCCTTGTTCCGGGGGTGTGAGGAGCGCATCATCGTCACCACCTTCGCCTCCAACGTGGACCGTATTCAGCAGATCATTGATGTGGCCGCCCGATATGGGCGGAAAGTGGCTGTCACCGGCCGGAGCATGGAGAACGCCATGAAGGTGTCCTCTGAGCTGGGCTATATGAACATCCCCGACGGGATTTTGATGGACTTAAACCACATCAAGACGCTGCCCAAGCATAAGGTTTGTATCATCACCACCGGCAGCCAGGGAGAGACCATGTCTGCCCTGACCCGTATGGCCTTCAACACCCACCGTCAGGTGGATCTGCTCCCCGGCGACCGGGTGATCATCTCCGCCAGCGCCATCCCCGGCAACGAGAACGCCATCGGCAATGTGATCAACGAGCTCTACCGCCGGGGCGTAGAAGTGATGAACGAGCGGGAGCGGACCCTCCATGTGTCCGGCCACGCCTGCCAGGAGGAGCTGAAAATTGTCCACGCCCTGGTCAAGCCCAAGTTCTTCATCCCTGTCCACGGGGAGCAGCGGATGCTCCAGATCCACGGCAAGCTGGCCCAGGAGATGGGAATGCACCCCAACAACATTCTCATCAGCGACATCGGCAAGGTGATGGAGCTCTCCCCCAAGGGGGCGAAGATCACCGGCTCGGTCACCGCCGGGCAGGTCTTTGTGGACGGCTACGGTGTGGGCGACGTGGGCAGCGTGGTTCTGCGGGACCGGCGGCACCTGGCCCAGGACGGCGTCATCGTGGTGGTGCTGTCTATGTCCGGAGAGGACGGAAGCCTGGTGTCCGGCCCGGATATCATCACCCGCGGCTTTGTGTATGTGAAGGAGTCCGAGGGCCTGATGGAGGAACTGCGCCAGGTGGCCATGGAGGCCATCGAGAGCGTGGATGTGCGCTATGCCACCGACTGGTCGGCCATTAAGAGCGCCATCAAGGGCGATCTGTCCGGCTACCTCTATAAAAAGACCAAGCGCTCCCCCATGATCCTGCCTGTTATCATGGAAGTTTAAACCTAAAAGAAGCCCCTGCCTTTGTGAGGAACAAAGACAGGGGCTTCAGTCTGGCCCAAAGCCCTCCTGCAAGGAGTTCCGGCGCCCGCAGGCGACGGAATAAATTTTAAAGCTGTCATTTCCGACGACATGTGCGTCGGAAATGACACTTCTCACGCAAGATAGGCCGACTTTTCCACAAGGAATCGAGGACTATCTTGCGTGTAATCTTTCTCGAAAAAGTGGCTGTGCCACTTTTTCGACAGTTCAAGCCCCTGCCTTTGAGAGGGATCAAAGGCAGGGGCTTGTTTATGTCCTCATGCTGCCAGGGATATTGGCACAGAGGAAAGAGGAAAGAGGGGGCGAATTGAAAACCGGGGCGCTTATTCCAGAATGGCACCCTTGTCGGCGGAGGAGACCAGCTTGGCATACCGGGCCAGATAGCCGGTTTTGATCTTGGGCTCCGGGCACACCCACTGAGCCTTGCGCTGGGCCAAAACAGCCTCGTCCACCTTCAGGGTGATGGAGTGGTTGGGAATGTCGATGGCGATCAGGTCGCCCTCCTCCACCAGGCCGATGGGGCCGCCGGAGGCTGCCTCAGGGGAGACGTGGCCGATGGAGGCGCCGCGGGTGGCGCCGGAGAAGCGGCCGTCGGTGATGAGGGCTACGTCCTTGTCCAGGCCCATACCGGCGATGGCGGAGGTGGGGTTGAGCATCTCCCGCATACCTGGGCCGCCCTTGGGGCCCTCATAGCGGATGACAACCACGTCGCCGGAGACGATCTTGCCGGCGTAGATGGCCTCAATGGCCTCCTCCTCGGAGTTGAAGACCCGGGCGGGGCCCTCATGGACCATCATCTCAGGGGCCACGGCGGACTGCTTCACCACGCAGCCGTCGGGGGCCAGGTTGCCTTTCAGCACGGCGATGCCGCCGGTCTTGGAGTAGGGGTTGTCAATGGGGCGGATGATCTCCGGGTTGCGGTTGACCACGCCCGCCAGGTTTTCTGCCACGGTCTTGCCAGTGCAGGTCATGAGGCTGGTGTCCAGCAGGCCGGCCTTGGCAAGCTCGGCCATAACGGCGTACACGCCGCCCGCCCGGTCCAGATCCTCCATGTAGGTGTCACCGGCTGGGGCCAGGTGGCACAGGTTGGGGGTCTTTTCCGAGATCTCATTGGCCATGTCAAAGGAGAGCTCGATGCCGCACTCATGGGCGATGGCGGGCAGGTGGAGCATGGTGTTGGTGGAGCAGCCCAGAGCCATGTCGATGGTCTCGGCGTTGTGGAAGGCGGCCTCGGTCATAATGTCCCGGGGGCGGATATCTTTCTCTACCAGCTCCATGATCTTCATGCCCGCGTGCTTGGCCAGGCGCAGCCGGGCGGAGTAGACGGCGGGGATGGTGCCGTTGCCACCAAGGCCCATGCCGATGGCCTCGGTGAGGCAGTTCATGGAGTTGGCGGTATACATTCCGGAGCAGGAGCCGCAGGTGGGGCAGGCGTTATTTTCGTATTCCTCCACGCCCTCCTCATCCAGCTTACCGGCGTAGTAGGCGCCCACCGCCTCAAACATATGGCTAAGGCAGGTGCGCCGGCCGCTGTTCAGCGTGCCGGCCATCATGGGGCCGCCGGAGACAAAGATGGTGGGGATATTCACCCGGGCGGCGGCCATGAGCAGGCCGGGGACGTTCTTGTCACAGTTGGGGATCATCACCAGGCCGTCAAACTGGTGGGCCATGGCCATGGCCTCAGTGGAGTCGGCAATGAGATCACGGGTGACCAGGGAGTACTTCATACCCACATGGCCCATGGCGATGCCGTCACACACGGCGATGGCAGGGAACTCCACGGGAGTGCCCCCGGCGGCCCGGATGCCGGCCTTGACGGCCTCGGCGATCTTATCCAGATTCATATGGCCGGGGACGATTTCGTTGTAGGAGCACACCACACCGATGAGAGGACGCTCCAGCTCCTCCTTGGTGTAGCCCAGGGCATAGAGCAGCGAGCGGTTGGGTGCCGCGGGGATGCCTTTTTTTACAACATCAGAGCGCATGGGGGATGACCTCCTGAAAAATGTTAAGAGTTGTCAGACAACTCTTGCAATGTCTGACCGTATGCTATATCATATTTTTAAAATTGTCAAGAGGGAGTGTCCGCAATGCGAGGGAATTTGTCCCGGCAAACGGCAGAAAAACTCTACCGGATGATCGTGGCGGAGGGGTGGCTGGAGCCGGGGGACAAGCTGCCCAACGAGATGGAGCTGTCAAAGGAGCTGGGGGTGAGCCGGGCCACCCTGCGGGAGGCCATACAGGCCCTGACCATGCAGGGCGTGCTGGAGGTCCACCGGGGCCGGGGCACCTTTGTCTCCCGGCAGGTGGGCGAGGTGGAGGACTTTGGCTTTGGCACGCTGGATGGAGTGCGGGGGAAGCTGAGGGACCTGTTTGAGCTGCGGGCTATGTTTGAACCTCGAGTGGCAGCCCTGGCTTGCGCCCGGGCCAGCGGGGAAGAAATGATGGAGATTCTGGAGCTGGGCAGGCAGACGGAAGCGTGCATCCGGGAGGGGCGGGACCGCACCCAGGCCGACCGGGATTTTCACGCCGCCATCGTCCGTGCTACTCACAACGAGTTTATGATGCGCCTGCTGCCCATCATCGGCCAGGCGGTGGAGACGGCCATCGTCTCCGGGGAGCACGCGGAAAAGCTGGCCCAGGACACCCTGCGGGACCACGCGCTGCTGATGGAATTTTTTGAAAAGCGGGACCCGGCCGGGGCGGAGCACGCCATGGCCATCCATATGCTCCACGCCATGGAGGAGATGGGGTTGGAAAAGTAGAAGTCAAAGGCGGCAGGATTTTGTCCCGCCGCCTTGCTTTTTCCTCTTTGTCCGGGTATACTGGTCTTAAATAAAACGGCGCAGCCCCAGACGCGCCCCTATGGAGGTTATCCTATGGCTTATTGTAGACGATGCGGAGCTCCTATCAGCGACCAGGCAATGGTTTGCCCCTCCTGCGGCGAGCCCCAGTACTCCGTGCCTCCGGTTCAGGACGACGGCGGGATCGGATGGGGGCTGCTGGGCTGCTGCATTCCCATTGTGGGCCTGGTGCTCTTCCTGGTCTGGAAAGATCAGAAGCCAAGAACAGCCAAGGCAGCCGGAATTGGCGCGCTGGTGGCGGTGGGATTGTCCGCGCTGTGGTATGTGATTGTCATCGCCGGCGGAATCGGCTTTGCCCTGATGTGAGTGCTTGGATGTACAAGTGGCTGCCCATTATCTTCGGCTGCCACTGTCTGGACAGCCGCTCCTTTCACTTTCGGGGGCGGCGGTTTCCCCTGTGCGCCCGGTGTACCGGGGAACTGGTGGGAATTGCGGCGGCTGTGGGCAGCTTTGCCTTTGTGTGTCCGCCGGTTCCGGTTCTGCTGGTGCTGATGATCCCTATGGTGCTGGATGGGGGAATCCAGATGTTTACCGCCTATGAGAGCGGCAATGTCCGCAGGCTCATCACCGGCATACTGTTTGGCTTTGGACTGACTGATTTATTCCTGTTCTCCACAGCGGCGGCCTTTCGTTATGGAATGGCGCTGGGAGAGCGGCTGGCTGTATAAAAAAACACCCGGAAAACCTTTGGTTTTCCGGGTGTTTTTTCTTATCATAGAAAGGAAATTAGTTGGAAGCGGTATCCAGGTCGGTATCGCCGCCCCAGATCATGTTCTTCCGGAGCTCCTCGCCCACGATCTCCATCTGGTGCTTCTTCAGAGCGGCACGCTTGGAGTTGAAGAAGGTGCGGCCGTTCTTGTTCTCGGCGATCCACTTGCCGGCGAAGGTGCCGTCCTGAATGTCGGAGAGAACTGCCTTCATGTTCTTCTTGGTCTCCTCATAGGGCAGGACACGGGGGCCGGAGACATACTCGCCGTACTCGGCAGTGTCGGAGATGGAGTAGTTCATGGCAGCCACACCGCCCTTGTTAATGAGGTCGATGATCAGCTTCATCTCGTGGATGCACTCGAAGTAGGCGTTCTCGGGCTCGTAGCCGGCCTCCACCAGAGTCTCAAAGCCGCAGCGCATGAGGTCCACCACGCCGCCGCACAGCACGGCCTGCTCGCCGAACAGGTCGGTCTCGGTCTCGTCGTGGAAGGTGGTCTCCATCACACCGGCCCGGGCGCCGCCGATGCCGGCGATGTAGGCCAGAGCGATCTTATAGGCATCGCCGGTGGCGTTCTGCTCCACGGCCACCAGGCAGGGCACGCCCTTGCCGGCCACATAGGTGGAGCGGACGGTGTGGCCGGGGCCCTTGGGGGCAGCCATGAACACGTCCACACCGGCGGGAGGAACGATCTGCTGATAGCGGATGTTGAAGCCGTGGGCAAAGGCCAGGGCGTTGCCCTCCTCCAGGTTGGGGGCGATGTCCTTCTTATAGACGTCAGCCTGGACCTCGTCGTTGATGAGCATCATCACGATGTCGCCCCACTTGGCGGCCTCGGCGATGGTCATGACCTTCAGACCGGCCTCCTCGGCGCTCTTCCAGCTCTTGGAGCCCTCACGCAGGCCCACACACACGTCGCAGCCGGAATCCTTCAGGTTCAGAGCATGGGCGTGACCCTGGGAGCCATAGCCGATGATGGCGATCTTCTTGCCGTCCAGGTAGTTGATGTCACAATCCTTCTCATAATACATTTTTGCCATAGTTATATTCCTCCTTTAGTTTGTTGTCATCATATATCGTGCTACGCCCTCTTTCGATGGCGAGAGTACCGGTTTTTGCGATTTCCAGAATGCC
>CALWOP010000020.1 GCA_944383195.1 uncultured Oscillospiraceae bacterium | reverse complement strand
ATGGAGACCGAGGGCGGCTTTGCCAAGACCATGTGGTGCGGCGAGCTGGAGTGCGAGCTGAAGATGAAGGAGCAGGCTGGCGTGTCCTCCCGGTGTATGCCCTTTGCCCAGGAGAAGGTGTCCGACACCTGCGTGTGCTGCGGCAAGCCCGCCAAGCACATGATCTACTGGGGCGTGGCTTATTGAAACATAAAAAATCAGCCCTGCCGCATGGCAGGGCTGATTTTTTATGTCCGCTTGTCCAAGCGTACCACCAGGGCGGTACGGTCGTCGGTGGCCTCCTGGGGGCTGTGGGTAATGAGGTCCCGGGCCAGGTCCTTGGGACTGACGCCGTCAAACTGGGCCAGCCGCTCCTTCAGCCAGCTATCATCCCCGGTGCCGCAGATGCCGTCGCTGACCATGAGCACACAGTCCCCGGGGGAGAGGCGGAGGGTAAAGTGGTCCAGGGCGGAGGCATCGCCCTCCGCCAGACCGGCGGGAAGAGAGGAGCCGGACAGGCGCTGGACAGAACTCCCCTTTTTCACATAGGTGGGGGCGGCCCCTAGCTTGAACAGCTCCCCCTCGCCGGAAAACAGGTCGATCTGAAGCAGGTCCACAGTGGTAAAGCCTCCGGTGTCCTCCCCACGAAGGGCCAGGGCCGAGGAGAGGGTGGACAGGGCATGGCGGGTGCTGACCCCCGCCTGGAGCAGCTGTTCCAGCAGCCGCACCGCCAGAGAGCTCTCCCGGTTGGCCTCCGGTCCGCTGCCCATTCCGTCGCATAGCAGCAGGTACAGCTTGCCGTCGGAGCGTTTGAAATACGTACCGGCATCGCCGCTTACCGTCTCGCCGGTCTTCTTTTGGGCGGCTACCCCGGCCAGAGCCATAAGAGGCTCCTGTTGGAGCAGGGACAGCGCCCCCTCCCCCTCCGTCTCCACCCGGAGGGGAACGCCCAGGGACAAAGACAGCTCGGACAGACGGCTGGGGCGGGACAATTCCCGGCAATCCGCTCCCTCTGCCTCCACCCGGAGCAGACCCCGGCCATCCCGATACACCGCTGTGCGTACCTCAAGCCCCAGCTCCGCCAGGTATTGCCGCACCCGGCGGTCTGCCACGGTGTCGGGGGTCAGTTCCCGGCTCAGCTCCGCGGCGGCCTCTCCCAGCAGTTCGGAGAGCTGGGCATATTGCCGGCATACCGCCGCCCGGCTCTCCCGGATACGGGCATTATACTGCCGGCGGTAAAATAGGGCGGTGAGTTCCTCATTTACTGTGGAAACAAAGTCGGAAAAGTGGATGCAGCGGTCCGCAAAATGGCGGGGAAAGTCGCTGGGGGCGGCTTTTCCACGTTCCACCATGGCGGGCGTGGCGTCATTCAAGGCGTTGAAGGTGGTGGTATAATCCTGTTGCCAGCAGCGGCTGCGCAGGGAACAGCTTCGGCACAGGCGGCTGGCGGTGCGGTCAAATACTGTGGCAATGTCGTTGTCATTTTCCGGGGGACGAAAGGCGGAGCGCAGACAGTCGCACAGGGAGCGGAAGGCCTGGGCAGTCTGCTCCAGTTTTTGCTGGACAGACCGCTGGGCACGCAGGTCTACCGGGCCGGCCAGCTCGGGGGACAGCCATACACCAAGCTGCCGCATAATCTGGTCGGGCAGCAGCAAAAATGCCAGGCAGGCCAGCAGCACTTCGTAGAGGATGGAGACCGTCAGTCCACTGTCCCAGGTCCAGAGCACAGCTCCGGTGGTGGCCAGGGCGTAGACCAGCGCCGTGCCGGCCCGGCCCCGGCCCCGCCGCAGCCCGGCGGCCAATCCGGCCAGCCCGTAAGCCATGGTGTAAAGAGGCGTTCCCGAGGCGGCCAGGTCCATGGACAGCCCAACGCAGACTCCGACGATGGAGCCGGTGGCGATCCCACCCTGCCAGGCGGAGACCAGCACCGCCGTGACAGCCGCAATGCGCCCAAGGGAAATATCCTTGTAGAGGGTAAGAGGGGCCAGGGAAATCAGGCACACGCACAGCAAAACCAGCAGGCCTCCACGGCTGGCCGGAGCACCAAGCCGGTCTTCCGGACGCTGGGCCAGGGGCCTCAGCGCCTGGTGAAAGGCCCAGGCGGCTGCTGCGGTGAGGATGATTTCCAGGGAAAAGTAGACCACATCCGTGGAGGTCCAGCCCGCTTGCGACTGTACGATGAAGCCGGTAAAGGCGTTGAGGGCGGCGGCAATGCCCGGCATGACCCAGCTGCGGCGCAGGGGCCTCCAATCATAAAAGGCAAAGCATACCGCAAAGGTGAGGATGGAGGCGGAGGCATACCGCAGACCGCTGGAAAAATTCAGCGTGGTCAGGTAACCAAAACACGCGCCCACCAATGCCGCTGCCCCGCACAGGCCCGGCCCTGCCGCACCCACCATGGATACGCCGAAGGGGGCGCTGCTTTGAAAAATGGCGGCGCCGGACAACACGGATGCCAACAGGAGATGAATCCCCGCACGTGCTCCCAGTGCCAGGGCCGAGGCGGACATCTTGACTTGTCCGGTGCGCTGGGACTGCTGGCGCAGCTGATTGAATTTGGTGCGGATGATTTTTTTGGCTGTCATGCCTGTTTCCTCCTACCCACGGCCCGGGATGGCCCGGGCCGGGCTCGTTTGTGGCCTCCATTATATTCCAAAAACTGGAAAATATTCGTCGAAGGAGAGGAGAGGAAAACAGGGCCAAATGGTGGGAGAAGAAAGTTAGGACTTGTATTTTCAGGGGAAATCGAATACAATATAAACTAGTATGAGTATAAGCTCCCTATCCTCAGTGAAAGGAAGGTAATTCCATGAAACTGCAAACAGAACTGGGTGAGATCCGCATCAGCAGCGAGGTCTTCACCACTGTCACAGGCAGCGCGGCCACCAACTGCTACGGGGTCAAGGGAATGGCGGTGCGCTCTACCACGGATGGACTGGTCCATCTGCTGAAGCGGGAGTCCATGGCCAAGGGTGTCAAGGTATACTACAACGAGGATGGCACGGTTTCCATTGAGCTGCACATTATTGTGGAAAACGGAGTGAATCTGATGGCCGTGTGCCGCTCGATCATGAGTGAGGTGCGCTATGTGGTCAGCAAGACCACCGGAGTGGAAGTGGCTTCGGTGGACGTGTGTGTGGATTCCATGCGATTTTGATCATTCGTAGAAAGGAATTTTGCCGACTATGGTACAAATTATTGACGCGGCGGTATTTCAGCGGATGGTCATCCATGCTCATGCCGCCATTAACGCCCAAAAACAGCTTATCAACGACCTGAATGTATTCCCCGTTCCCGATGGAGACACCGGCACCAATATGACCCTGAGCATTGGGGCTGCCTCCAAAGAAATGAAAAAGAACCACTATGATACCGTGGGTCAGGCCGCCCAGGGGACTGCCTCCGCCCTGCTGCGGGGGGCCCGGGGCAACTCCGGCGTGATCCTGTCCCTGCTGTTCCGGGGCTTTGCCAAGGCGGTGAAGGAGAAGGAGACCATGGATGGCCGGGACCTGGCCATCGCCCTGGACTTTGGCGTGGCGGCCGCGTACAAGGCGGTCATGAAGCCGGCCGAGGGCACCATCCTCACCGTCTCCCGTCTGGCTGCTGCCCGGGCTGCCGGCTGCGCCCGTGAAGCGGACAGCGTGGAAGAGGTGCTGGAGGCCGCCATTCAGGAGGGCCAGGCCGCCCTGGACAACACCATCAACCAGAATCCTGTTTTGAAAAAGGCAGGTGTGGTGGATGCCGGCGGAAAGGGCTTCCTGGTGATTCTCCAGGGTATGCTGGACGAGCTGCGGGGCGTACCCATGCCCGACAGCGGCGAGGATGCCGCCCCCGCGGAGAAGGCCGACTTTGTGGCCATGGCCGCCGAGGAGATCACCTTTGCCTTTGACACGGTGTTCATCGTGCGCAAGCACCAGGAGAACGTGAATTTGGATCCCTTCCGCAAGTACCTCAACAGCATTGGCGACAGTCTGGTCATCGGCGAGGATGATGAGGCGTTCAAGGTCCACGTTCACACCAACATTCCCGGCGCAGCCCTCACCGAGGCCCAGAAATACGGGACCCTGGAGCTGGCCAAGATCGAGAATATGCGCACCCAGGCCGACGATCTGGCCGCTGGCAAGCACGTGCAGAGCACCGATGACCTGGACGCCATTGAGGCGGAACTGGAGGCGGGCTGCAATGCCGCCCCGGAGAAGGCTGCTCCGGAGAAAAAGTTTGGCTATGTGGCCGTTTGCGCCGGAGCCGGGCTGGAAGCAGTGTTCCGTGATCTGGGCGTGGATGGGCTGGTTGGCGGAGGCCAGACCATGAACCCCTCCACGGAGGACATTTTGAAGGAGATCGAGCGGACTCCCGCCGAAATCGTCTATGTCCTGCCCAACAACAAGAATATCATCATGGCTGCCGAGCAGTGCGTGCGCCTGTGTGAGGACAAGAAGGTCGTGGTGCTGCCCACCAAGACGGTGCCCCAGGGTATCTCCGCCATGCTGGCAGTGGACCCGGATGCCAGTGAAGAGGAGAACACTGAGAATATGACTGCGGCCTTTGCCAATGTCCATACCAGTGAGATCACCTATGCCGCCCGTGACTCTGACTTTGACGGCTTTGCCATCAAGCAGGGGGACTATCTGGCCCTGGAGGAGCACCAGCTCTTCGGCACAGATCAGGACCTGAGCACCATCCTGGACCGTCTGGCCCACTCGGACAGCCACCAGGGGGCGGAGTTCATCTCCATCTTCTATGGCGAGGATGTGACCGAGGAGCAGGCCCAGGAGGCGGAGAAGATCTTTGCCGCAGCCTGCCCCAATGCGGAAGTGACCCTGCTTCCTGGCGGCCAGCCTGTATATTATTATATGATCTCTGCGGAATAAGCATAAAAAAGGCGCCCATCCGATTGGATGGGCGCCTTTTTTATGGAACCGATCACTCGATAGCAATTTTGTTGGAGGTCTCCAGAGCCTTGGGGGCCTGCTTGGGCATAGTCAGCTTCAGGACGCCGTCTTCATACTTGCACTGCACGTCCTCAGGACGGATATTGCCCACATAGAAGCTTCTGGAGCAGGCGCCGGCATAGCGCTCCTGGCGAATGAAGCGGCCGTCCTTGTCCTCCTCATCCTTGTTGAGGCCCTTGGCGGCACTGACGGTCAAATAGCCGTCCTTCAGCTCCACGTTGACCTCATCCTTCTGGAAACCGGGCAGGTCGATGGCCAGCTTATAGCTGGAATCCGTCTCCTTCACGTCGGTCTTCATCAGGTTCTTGGCGTGCTTGCCGTACAGGGGGTTGCTGCCGCCAAAGAAATTCTTTTCAAAGGTGTTGTCAAAGAAATCATCGAACAGGTTCTCACTAAAAATACTAGGTAACATAAGTCGTTCCTCCATTTATTTCATTTGATCTGTGCCGTGGGTGGAGGCCCGTTTGGTCTTCTTCCAGGTACAAGTATAGTATAGCACAACTTTTAGCACTTGCAATAGGAAAGTGCTAATGTTTACAAAAAGATCACAACTTATCTGAAAAAAAGACACAATTTGAAGTGCATCAAATACTTTTAGAGAAACAAAGAGAAGAACTGCTTGGTCATAGGACGGAAAAAAGAAAGCTGCCCCGAAGGGCAGCTCTGTTATGAGACATTTGAGTGCGGATTTTTTTCACTGTGAAGACGCTGATAATTAAGGACTCGTTCAATGACTCGGTCATCCATTACGTCCAGCCCGAAAGGCTCCATAAGCTGGTTCAAAAGGCGCATCCGCAGGACGACTTCTTCTTTACTGCCATGACAGACGGTGGGGTTGATCCAGACGTTACACAGGATAGACATGACCTGGGCCAGTTCCTTCGGGTGCTGTGTGCAGATCGACCCGTCTTCGATCCCCTGCTCCACAATGGGCTGGAGAATATCCGGTACCACGGTGGAAAAACAGTCCTGAAGAAGAGCGGCAAGCATCCAGGGATTTTTCAGAATATTCGGGGCAACTTCAAACAGATAGTCCTGAGTGGGGTCTTCCAGACAGTCCTGGACGGCCAGTACAAGCTTCTCACGGCCGGTCAAATTGGGATCGGAGACGATGCGCTTCATCCGCTCCTTTGCATCTGCAAACAGCCGCATCACAACCGCGGCCAAAATGGCTTCCTTGGACTTAAAGTGGTGATAAATCGCCCCTTTGGTCAAGCCGCCCAGTCCGTCAATGATATCCTGAATGGAAGTGTACTCATAGCCCTTGGACAAAAACAGCTGCTGGGCTGTGTCCAAGATTTTGCCGATCGTCTCTTGAGGATATTTGTTTCGAGACATAGCGATGCCTCCTTACCACACACGTTCAGTACGTTTCGATAACAGAGGAAAGCGAGCTTGTTATGAAAGATCATCCCAGGCCCAGCCATTGAGCCAGGTCCCACAGGTCGGGGGCAATGTGCAGGGGGGAGAAAGGAGCGAAGGCTTCGGCGGGAGTGGTGCCGTTGAGCACAGCGGCAAAGCGGCAGCCCGCCTGCTGGGCGGCCCCCGCGTCCAAAATGGTATCCCCGCAAAACAGAGTATCTTCCGGCGTCACATCCATGCGCTTCATGGCCAGAAGAAGCCCCTCGGGATCTGGCTTGGGGCGGTGGACGTCAGCGCTTCCGATCACGGTGGTCAGCTGCGAGAGCAGACCGAAACGCTCCAGAATGATCTCCAGTGTGTCCCCTTTTTTGGTGCTGACAATGGCGGTTTTTACGCCTTCGGCGTGCAGTGCCTGCAGAAGCTCCGGGGCGCCGGGAAACAGCACGGCCTCCTTTCGCTGAAGTTCCTGGGCGACTTCCAGAAAGAGAGGGCGGAACTTTGCCCGGTTTTCCGGGCTTTCGTCCCCGGTGAGCATAGTGTAAGCGTCCTCCAGCAGATAGCCGATGGTGGAGCGCACCGCCTCCCGGTCTGGTTCCGGCCAGCCCAGGGAGGTAAGGCCGTGCCGAAAGCCGGCAACGATAGAGTCGGTGCAGTCGCCCAAGGTATAGTCAAAGTCAAAGCAGACAGCGCGGAACATAGCAATCCTCCCAAGTATTCCAGGGTAATCTTATCATACCATAGGCCCGGTCTTGGCGCAAGCGGACCGGAAAGAAAGAACCGGCCGGAGCAGGTGTGCTCCGGCCGGAACGGAAAGGATCAATTAGGGATAGCGGGTGTAGACAGTGTCATATCGGCTGTCCAGGTCGTTCAGATCGCCGGTCTCATCCCAATAGACGCGCTCCCGATATTCATTGGCGTAGGCGTAGGTAAACTCCTCACGGTCGGTGTCCACATCGAGGATGATCACATAGGCACTCTCATAATCATAGTAGAGGATGTCGCCGGCTTGCATCTTGGTGAATTTGGTGTTTTTGCTCACGTCCAGGTCGCCGAAGATCTCATCGCTGATGTAATAGGCAAAGGCCTGGCTGCCGTAGCCGGTGCCCAGCACAGAGGAGCGATAGCGCTCGTCTTCTGCCCAGTCCTCTCCATCGTAGTCATCCTCCAGGCTGGACAGGAGGCTGAGCACGTTTTTCTCCGTGACGGGCTTCCCGTTGGACAGGACTTCGTCGTCATCATCATTGGTATCAGGATCTGTGGGGTAGCGGGTATAGACTGTGTCGTCGCGGTCCATGTCCAGCCAGTCCCGGTCGTTCCAGCAGATTACGTAGTTGCTGTTCAGATACAAATAAGTAAAGGTGTCGGTTTTGGTATCCACGTCCAGCACGATCAGATAAGTGTCGGCTTCGTCCCGGTACACAATGTCGCCCGGGCGCATATCATAGACGCTGTCCAGCTTCTCCACACTCAGATCGCCGAAGATCTCATCACTGATCATGTAGGCAAAGCCCTCGTCGTTCCGGGCGCTGCCCAGTATATTGGACTCATAGCGCTTGTCCCACTCGTCGCCGTCCTCATACTTGTCCATCAAATCGTCCAGCAGGCTGAGTACGTTCTTCTCAGTGGCGTCGTCCCCGTTGGCCAGTACATCAGTCGGCTCGCCCTCATAGCGGGTGTAGACGGCGTCCCTGCTGGTCAGGTTGTCGATGCGCCCGCTGCCCCGCCAGGAAATGATGCCGAAGCCGTTGCAATAGACGTAGTTAAAGGTGTTTCCACTCACGCTGGTGACCACGGCGTACTGGCCGTCAGAATTGAAGTAGACCAGATCGCCGGGCTTGAGGTGGTTGAAGTTGGTCACCTTTTCTGAGGGCAGGGCGCCGAACACCCGGTCGCTGATCATGTAAGCGAAGCCCTGTCCGCCGACGGCGGTACCCAGTTTGGAAGAGGTGTAGGCGCGCTGGGTGTCCCAGACGTCATACTCGCGGAACTCAGATTGAAGCGCTGCCACAGCATCCGCCGCGTTGTCCTCATTGGCGTCCTTGCCGTTGACCAGCTTGCCGGGGCGGTTTGTATAGGTGGGGGCAGTGGTCTCCTTAGAGGCGTCCAGCATGGCGCACAGAACCACGGCGGCCTGCCCCCGGGTCATGACCGTGTTGCCCATGAAGGTCCCCTTGTCATCCATGCCGGTGAGGAACCCGCCTGCATAGGCCATAAGCACAGCGGTCTGGTAGTTCTTGGGAATCTGAGACCAGTCAGGGATGGCGGCCATATAGAGCAGAAGATAGTTGGGGTCCGGCTCAGGCCAATCCTGGAGCTTCTGGGCGTTGTAGATGATCTGGGCCAGGTCGTAACGGGTGAGTTCCGCCTCAGGCCCGGAGGAGTACCAAGCCCCGCTGGAGGTGCGGCTTTGAGCGGCCACTGTCCCGGTCAGCAGGCCCTTCTGGTAGGCAGTTTCCATATAGGGGTACCACCAGTAGGAGGACTTCCCCTGGAGGGCGTCAGCCTGACCTGGATAGAGCAGCGCGCATACCATAGTGGCGAAGTCGGCGGCTTTAAGCGGGTTGTCCACACCATAGAGGCCATCGCCAATACCGGTGACCAGTTTGTTGTCAGAAGCCTTTTGCACATAGGAGTAGGCCCAGTGATTACTGGGCACATCGGTAAAAGCCGCAGAGCCGCTCAGGACGCTCCCGGCCAGGATGCCGACGCTCAGAAAAGAGGCAACGGCAATTCGCAGCGTTCGTTTCATTCTCAATACCTCCCGGTTTCTGGCTGCTTTGTCAGTCAGTCCTTGATGGTAGTATAACGCCTGTTGGTCAAAACGTCAAAGCAAACCTTGCAATATTTAATAAAATTTAACACTTTCCAAAAAAGGAGTTTTTTCCCAACTCTTTCGCTGGAGGAATAAGGGCAAATGTCACAGAAAAAAGCCCGTCAATACCTATTTATATATAACTTAAATCAGACGAAAAAACGTCGGAAGACGCAATGTTACACCTTTGTTACATTTGCGTCCGGCCCGTTGACTTTCAAAAACGCCTTTGATAGAATGACCCCAGAAGTTGAATAGTGCCCTTGTCCCCAAGTCCCTTTCCGGTGAACTGGAAGCACCGGGGAGAACCGGACAGACAGGAGGGGGGCGGTTCACTTCTAAATATGGGAGAAAATCCCCGATTGGCATTCGGCTTTGGCCGGATGGCCAAAATAAAAAAGGAGGAATTCCGAATGAGAAACCTGAAACGGGCTCTGAGCCTGGCTCTGGCTACCGTCATGACCGTTGGTATGATGGTTGTCGGCACCGGCGCGAGCTACGCGGACGTCAAGGCTACCGACAATGTGGAAGCCATTGAAGTCCTGCAGGCTGTCGGCATCATGACCGGCGACGAGAAGGGTAACTTCAATCCCGACGCTAACGTTACCCGTAACGAGATCGCTGTCATCATGTCCAACCTGCTGAATCTGGACTACGATTACTATCGTGGCACCAACCCCTTCACCGACGTGCCCTCTTGGGCCGCTCCCTACGTGGCTGCTTGCTACGCTGAGGGCGTGACCGCCGGTGCTGGCAACGGCCTGTACAACGGTTCCGGCAACGTGACCGCTGCTGAGGCTTCCCTGATGATCATGAAGGCTCTGGGTTACTTCCAGTACCAGAACGACTTCGGCGATGACTGGCAGATCGCCACCATCCGTCAGGCTTCCTACATCAACCTGTTTGATGGCATCAACGCCAACGCTGAGACCGCTCTGACCCGTAACCAGATCGCTCAGCTGGTGCTGAACGGCCTGAAGGCCAACATGGTGACCTTCACCGGTTCCGTTGGCGCTCAGATCGGTGACGTGGTCGTCGGCTATGTGCCCGAGTACACCGCTATCACCAATGCCAACAAGAAGTACGACAGCATCGATGTGGGTACCACCAACATCGGCAAGGACGATCAGTACTATGTCCAGCTGGGCGAGGAGCTGTACAACGGCGACCTGAAGCTGACCGCTACCACCGACGTGTTCGGCCGTCCCGCTTACACCTGGGAGTACAAGTCCACTGAGATCGGCACCTACATGGACGACTCTCAGATGCTCCAGGAGTACACCGTCAAGGTGACCGGCGATATGCTGTACGACCTGCTGACCCGCAACACCGTGAACACCTATGACCTGACCGTGGTCATCGACGGCGTGTACGAGGAGGATGCTCCCGCCGCCATTTCTGGCCGTTGGTTCGAGAAGAAGGACATCAACCGGAACAACGACCAGGGTCTGGGCGGCACCGGCAACGGCGTTCTGACCCAGGTGTTCGTGGACAACGATGCCAAGATGGTCACTGTTACTGTCATCAACACCTACCTGGCTCTGGCCAACAAGGACTATGACAGCAAGAAGGACGAGATCGGCTTCGATGTTTACGGCATCGCCAAGACTGCCTCTGATGTCTACTATAAGTACCAGACTGTCACTGCTGAGGACATGGTGCCCATGAAGGTCTCCGGTGAGGACTTCGCCATCGAGAACATGGCCGAGAAGGACGCTGTCCTGGTCACTGTGGCTGACGGCGAGATCCAGACCATGGCCGACTGCGAGATCATGGCCGGCGTTACCGTGGACGCCTTTGAGACCGACAACAACCAGAACAACGCTGGTACTCCCTCCATGGTGGAGGTCGACGGCACCGAGTACAAGTTCTCCAGCGCCGCTGAGTTTGACTATGAGGTCATGCAGTTCTACACCACCAGCAATGGCGTGACCAACCTGAAGGACCTGACCTACAACATCTACATGGATGCTTATGGCTATGTCATCGGCGTGGAAGAGGTCGAGGTTGCCAACAACTACGTGTTCCTGGCTGGCCTGGACATTGACAGCAGCGTGCTGGGCAGCACCACTGCCAAGGCCAACGCCATCTTCCTGGATGGCCGTATGGAGACCATCAGCCTCAACATGAACAAGAGCGAGCTGCCTGTCACCATTGACAAGGCCAACCTGAACACTTGGTGCACCTACACTGTGAACACCAATAACGTGTACACTGTGAAGGCTGTTGCCAATGCGGGCGCTACCTCTGACGGTGTCAACCGCGATACCTATGTGCCCGGCGGCACTAACAACGACACCAAGCTGGCTCAGTTCAACACCCAGATCCAGGATAATGGTACTGGCGATCCTGAGGTCATCAAGGTGAACAGCCGCAACATCTTTGTTCAGGGCAGCAGAGGCGCTACCACTTACTCCAGCGTCTACGGCACTGACAACACCGTGTACCTGACTGTTGGTGTGAAGCAGTTGAGCGATGGCACTGCCGGCTACATCAACGAGGTGAAGAGCGTTGTCACCGGCATCGACAATGCCAACCTGGAGGCCTGGTCCGATCTGGACGCCGCTGAGCAGGCCGAGAAGGAGTACAACAATGGTACTCTTACTGGCGACCTGACCGGCACCCTGTCCAACGCTACCGATGGTGTGTTCGCTCTGTACAATGAGAAGGGCGACATCATTGCCGCCGTCGTGGTTGGCGAGGACGTGGGCCTGACCAAGAACATGGTTTACACTCACGAGGGCAGCACCTTCCGTGAGAGCTACAACAGCACCACCAAGCAGTGGACCTGGAGCCGCAAGGTCATCTCCAACGGCCAGGAGGTCGTTCTGACCGAGGTGGGCGATGGCATCAGCGAGCTGGTCTCCATGCAGCAGGATACCTGGTATCAGGTGAAGTACAACGCCGAGGGCAATGTCGTCAGCGTTGAGCGCTATGATACCGCTCTGGATAAGGGCAGCGAGTGGTACGATGATATCGATACCCTCTCTTACTACACCAGCAAGAACGACACCGTGCTGTACTACAGCACTGGCGCCGGCAACCTGATCGACTCCGACGATGTGAAGCTGATCGGTAAGACCCTGTTCCTGAACGATACTGCCAACGGCGGCTTCCGCGTGGCTGAGGACGTGAACATCGCTCTGATCCAGTGGAACAACAACCACGTGAGAAAGACCTACTTCGAGACTGGCGTCACCAGCCTGAAGAACATCATCAACGAGCTGAACGACCGTCACGATGGTGCTCCTCACAACTACGTTGTCAGCGCCATGCTGGAGAAGAACGTTGCCACCAGCATCGTGATCTACGATAACTGCGATCCTTATCAGGATCCCGATTGGGACAACAACAAGTCCGGCAAGCTGGATCTGACTGGCCTGGCCTTTACTGGTGCTACCGGTATGCAGGTGACCTATCAGAACAAGAGCGGTGCCACCATTACTCTGGCTCCTGCCAATGTCACTGTCCGCGTGAAGGACGCTGAGACCGGCAAGCTGCTCTATGCTGGCCCCGCCACTTCCACCGTGAATACTGCTGGCACGGCTATTGTATCTGTGGCCAACAACGGTTACGGCGTGATGGTGTTCAACTTCAAGACTATCCCCGGCAACAGCGGCAGCTACAATGTTGAGCTGACCATCGTGGACGGCACCACCACCTACACTGGTACCGCCACCCTGGCTACCGCCTAATTTGGAACACTTCTTTGAAGTGAACTGAAAACAAAAGACCCCCGGGCTTAGGCCCGGGGGTCTTTTTTATGTCCCGGCGTCCAGAAATGCCAGGACCAGATAATTTGAGCCTTCTTTGTTGCACTGGGTGCTTTCGTCATTCGATATACTGCTCCAGGAGACGGAATTTCCGCTCCAGGTCACAGTGTTGTTGCCGTAGTTATTGTATGCTCCATGGCCCATGCTTCTGGACTGCCCCTGCATGAGAAAGAGGTTGGAACAATCCACCGGCCCGCAAATATAAATAAAAATTGGCTTTTTGGAAAAGGTAAGGGTATTTGTCTTGCCTTTCCCGGTTCCAACATAGGATGTGGTGGCAAAGGTGATGTTTCCTCGGGCTGCCAGCTGGGCCGCCTGCTGGGCCAGCTGTGTTGTGTGCTGCTGCGTGGTAGTGCTCAAGGACTTTAGTGCAGTATCGATTTTTGTGTTGTCCTCATTGAAATCGGTGCGCAGTACCGGGTCTGTTGCCTGCCATTGGTTCAAGTTGTAATTTGCCGTATGATTTGTGGCCATTATCATTCCTCCTGTCGTGAATGGAAGGGGAGGGAATTCTCTCCTCATTATGGGAGAAATGTTGCACAAAGTTGTACAAGTATGTCTCACTAACTAAGAAAATATAAAAAACTTCAAAAATTGGAATGTGGACAGCTGTAGCGAATCGTGGTATAATAATAGACCGATTTGAACATAATCCCGGAACTTTTTTTGTGGGGGTTTTGCTATGAAAAAACAAAAGATTTGGCCGGTCCGAAGGGAAAGACAGGGAACTTCGGCTGGAGAAATTGGTCAGGTCGGTCCACTGGAGCGGTGGTTCCCTGTCTGGTTCTCTGTGTTGTTGTTTTTTGCGATGACCATTCAGACCAGAACTGCGGCGTTTGTGATTGCAGGACTGGCGCTGCTTCTTTCCCTGGGCAAGGGAGCCAGGAGAAACCTGCGGACGCGCACTGGAGTCGCCCTGCTGGGGTTTGTGGCTTTTTTGATTTTGTGTACGGCAGGCAGTGTCTACAGTAGTTTTGGGTCCAACGCTCTGAAAGAAATTCCCAAACTGCTGGCCTCCGGCTCTCTGGCTCTGATTGTTGTGGGCCGGGGAAGAAAAGAGAACGTCAGAGGGCTGCTCCATGGCTTCTTGTGGGTTTGCGCGGTGATTTCGCTGCTCTGTCTGGATTTGGCTTGTGTCGGCCCCTTTTATAAGGGGTTTGCCTCTCTGGCCCAGATGCTGGGCACCGAAACGACTTATGTTGACCTTGCAACAGAAGCTGTGACGAGTGGCCGTTTCAACGGTATTTATAACGATGCCAACCTTTCCGGCGGCCTGTTTGCCCTGGCGATGCTTGTGGGAGTGGGCCTGATCGTAACCGGAAAGGATGGGAAAGAACGGCTGCTGGCCAGTATCCCCACCGGAATTGCGGCCACAGGCTTTGTTGTTGCGGTAAGCCGCGGCGCTATGCTTGCCCTTGCCGTGTCGGCTTTGATTTATTTGGTGGTCGCGGGCCGAGGCAAGCGGTTGAATGTATTCTTTACCCTGCTTTCACTGGGAGTAGGTGCACTGATATTTGGTGTGGTTGCGTCCAATTTGCTGCTGCAAGACGCCTTGATGGGCACCTGGGTTGCGGTGCCCTGTGGCTTGCTGGTTTGGGTTTTGAGTGAATTCCCTGGGCGACTGTTGGCGAAAGTGTTGGAAGGGAAAGCGCTGGCCATTACCTTGAGCCTGGTGGGAATAGCGGCGCTGTGCCTTGGGGGAATATTTTTTGCGTTCAACCAGACACAGCCCTATGTATTTACAGAAGATGGTTATCTCTACCGCGGTGTGGATGTTACAAATGGAGAAACGTATACGTTCACTGGCGACTGGGATGAGAGTGATGAGATTACCATACGGGTTTATGGTTCAACAAGAGAACAGGAATTGCTGGCACAAAATGAGACGTATTATTATGGCCCCCTGAGCCAGGCAACGTTTACCGTGCCGAATGGAGTGGATCGTGTGCTGATCCAGGTGCGGGGGCCTGCGGGCAAAGAGCTGCGGTCTTTGGCCCTGTCCGATGGGACGGAGATTCCCATGGACTACAAGTATCTGCCTGATTCCATCACTAACCGCCTGCAGAAGAACCTATTCCACGATTACAGCTTCCTGCTGCGTGTGCAATATGATATTGACGGCTGGAAGCTGTTCCTCCAGTCTCCCTTGATCGGACATGGTCTGGGTTCGACTGAGAGGATGGTGGCTTCAGTACAGCCCTACTACTACGAATCCCTCTATCTCCACAACCATGTGCTGCAGGTGTTGAATGAAACAGGAATTGTTGGCTTGGCAGCGTTTGGGGCGTTCATGTTGGGAGCGGCCTGGCTGCTTCTGCGCCGGCTGCGTCAGGACGGGGATCCTCTGGCAGCGGCCTTGTTTGCCTGCTGGGCCATGATGAACCTGCATGGGCTGATGGAGATCTCCTTTTCCATCCGTATGTACCAGTGCGCTGCCTATTTCCTGCTGATGCTGGTTATCGTAGCCTATCAGCCACCACTGGAAGGAAAGCACAGCGGAGCGATTGGAATAGGGACCGTGGTGCTCTCTATGGGCTGGATCGCGGTCACATTCGGGCTGATTTTTGGCAGCCAGGTGGCGCAGGAACGCTTTAATAAACTGGATGTGGATGAGATGTCATACAGTCAGTTTATGAGTGAACTAAGTACGCTGGACTGGATGGACTGCTATACCGATTTGGACTATAAAGCCAATATGATCTATGTTGCCCTGGAATATGGTGGAGAGAGCGGCTTGAAAGTTGCCTCTCGCTATGCGGATCAACTGATGGCCAAACGAGAGTTTAACGCCTGCTATATGGCAGCCAATTATTATTATCTGCCGCAGGGAGAGCTTGAAGGATATTTTTCCGCACTGCAAGTGGGGCTGGGGCAGGAACGGGCCAACAGCAAGGCGTGGAACAGTGTATTGACCCTATGCACACATAGCTTATATCCGCTCTCTGCTGACCAGATGGACGCCTATATAGATGGGCTTGTTTCTATTCGGGAACAAATGGAGCAGGCAAACGAAGAATTGCTGGTGGATATTGTTTTAGAGCCCAGCAATCAAGCGTTGCTGGAGGCAGCAAACACAGCCCGGGAACAGGGGCTGGAGGGGCAGGAGGCCTACGATTATTTGGCTATTGCCATTACCTCTTCCGTTGAGCAGATGACGGAATGAAATGAACAAATGCTCTGAAAAAGATAGTGGTTATAAAAAGACAGCCGAATGTCCATAGGACATTCGGCTGTCTTATAACGTTCATACCGAGGCAGAAAGTGTACGGGAGGAGCCTTGCTTGGGAATCTCCACCTCATCACCCTGGGTGCGGTTGACCTCTTCAGGTTCGTGGAAGGTGGGTACCGCCTCGTGAAGTGCCCGACGAATGGCGGAGGGACTGTCCTCTTCCAGGGCGGACCGGAGCAAGCGGAGTTTTTGCTCCATTTCCCGGGGCGTAATGGCGGGCTGCCGTTCAATGAAAATTTGACTGTTTTCAGTCTGCTCAATGTCACGGCTGGCAATCAAAAGTTCCTCATAGAGCTTTTCGCCAGGACGCAGCCCAGTTTCAACGATGTTAATATCCCGATAGGGGACCAGTCCAGACAGGCGGATCAGATTTTCAGCCAGATCCAGAATTTTCACAGGTTGTCCCATATTTAGGACAAACAGCTCATTTTTCCGGGCCTGGGCACCGGCCTGAAGTACCAGCTGAGCGGCTTCAGGAATGGTCATGAAATAGCGGATGATCCGTTTATCTGTCACAGTCACCGGACCGCCTGCCGCGATCTGACGCTTAAAGAGAGGGACCACTGAACCGTTGGAGCCCAAAACATTGCCAAACCGTACCGCCACAAAATCAGTGGTGCTGTAGCCCTTCATGGACTGCAAAATCATCTCGCACAGACGTTTGCTGGCTCCCATGACGGAGGTGGGATTGACCGCCTTGTCAGTGGAAATCAAAAGGAATTTTTCAACCTTAAACTCATTAGCGGCGCGGACCACATTTAAAGTGCCAAAGACATTGTTGCGGATGGCCTCCTGAGGGCTGGCCTCCATAAGGGGGACATGCTTATGGGCGGCTGCGTGGAACACTACATTGGGGCGGTAGCGAGCCATCAGCTGACGGATACGCTCCAGATCCCGCACAGAGGCAATTTCCACAGAGAGGTCCAGCCGTCCGCCGTAGCGGTACAGAAGTTCCTGCTGAATATCGTAAGCGTTATTCTCATAGATATCCACAATGATCAGCTTGCGGGGGTCATGTTTCACAATTTGACGGCAAAGCTCCGAACCAATGGAACCGCCGCCTCCCGTCACCATGACGGTTTTGCCTTCCAGAAAGGCATCCACTGGGGCGGGATCCATGACGATCGGAGGACGACCCAACAGATCTTCGATTTGGATTTCCCGCAGCTGACCCTGGATGGGCCTGCGGTCAATCAGCTCCATGGTACTGGGCAAGGTGGAAATATGAACGTTTTCCAGCTTGGAAAGGGATTGGAGAATCTCATGGCGGCGCCCCTCATCGGCGGAGGGGATGGCAACAAATACTGTATGGATGTTTAGCGCCTTTAGTTTGGCGGGAGCATGAGAAATAGAACCCGCTACCCGGACGCCGTGAACGGTTTTATGGATTTTGGCGGGATCGTCGTCAAAAAAACATTCCACCCGAAATTTGCTCTCCCGGTTGCTGCGCAACTCCTCTAAAAGCTGAAGACCGGCCGAGCCGGCACCCACAATGGCGGCGGAGACCTGATGATCGCCCTGGCTGTAATGGACGTGGCTGCGGTACAGGCGGTACGCAAAGCGGACCAAAAGCATTCCCAGCACCCAAAGCCCGCCGATGGCAGTCAAGGTGATAAAGGAGATGATAACTTGGGTCATCAGTGTGCGGGCCACGATTTCGTAGACCAAAAAGCCAAAAAAAGCGGCCAGCAGCAAGGTCATGTATTCCCGGCTCTCCGCATAGCGCCACAAGCTGGTATAGGTTCGGAAGATCAGCTGGGCAGCCGTCACACAGACGTACATGACAGCCAGGTGGACGGCCAGATACAAAAGCCGCCCCGGCAAATTTTCATGGAACCAGTGGGAAAAAAACAAACAAAACAGGGTGGCAGCCAAAAGAATGGCGCTGTCACAGATAAACAAAAGAAAGCTGCGCAGAAATTTCACAAAAAACGACCTCTCTACACCGATTTTCAATCAGGCAAAAGACCGAAAAGGCCTCATGGAACCTCGTACATCATAACATATCGAGGTGAAAAAGAAAAGGGGAGATTTCACCCAAAACAGGCCAAATTTGCATTTTAATTTGCCGAAATAATGGATTAAAATTGAAACGCAGAAAGATCGGCTGAAGGTTGCGGGAATGAACATTTTATGGTACCATCAAAGCAATTTGATCAAAGAGACGTTAGGATGAAAATGAGGTAAGGAGGGGTCGAAGTGGATCTTTCAAAATATCTTCCGGTATGGGAGCAGCTGACAAAAGAGGAACAGGAAAAACTGTCCAGTTCCGCCAGCTATCAGACCGTTCCGAAAGGGACCATTCTCCATAACGGTTCTGCGGATTGTACGGGACTGCTTTTGGTTGGCTCAGGTCAGTTGAGGGCCTACATTCTCTCGGAAGAGGGGCGGGAAATTACCCTCTATCGCCTGTTTGAGATGGATATCTGTCTGTTTTCCGCTTCGTGTATGCTCCACAGCATCCAGTTTGATTTGACCATTGAGGCGGAAAAGGATACTTCTTTTTGGCTGATTCCGGCGGAAACTTATCGCCAGCTGATGGAGATCTCCGCCCCCATTGCCAACTATACCAATGAGATTATGGCCAGCCGGTTTTCCGAGGTCATGTGGCGTATGGAGCAAGTGATGTGGAAAAGTCTCGATCAGCGGCTGGCTTCGTTTTTGTTGGAAGAGGAAGCGTTGGAGGGAAGCGGACAGCTGCACCTGACCCATGAGCTCATTGGCAACCATTTGGGCTCCGCCCGGGAAGTGGTGACCCGAATGCTGCGGTATTTTCAGGAAGAGGGAATGGTCCGGCTGAGCCGGGGTACGGTGGAGATCCTGGACCGGGAGAAATTGAGCGCACTGGCGCGCCGATAGGAGCATATCTTGTGGTGATGTTTTAGGGACAGTCACTCAAAGGCTGCTGAACCAAATCGACAAAAAATATGGAACCCGTCTGAGAAAGGCGGGTTCCATAACTTTTTGTTGGGACGAAGCGGAAAATACCCTTATCTTTTCAGACTACCGGGCCAGTAATTTTTTCATTCCATCCTCCAGTCCCTCCACAGTGAGGGGAAACATGGGAAACATGGATTCGATCTGGTTGTAGCTTTCCGCCCATTCTCCATCCCACTGGGGCGGCCCGTCTGGATTGAGCCAGATGGCGTGGCGGAAGCGCCCCCGCAGACGATAGAGGCAGTCCAGGCCACTGGTGGGCTCCCCCTCCCGAGGGGCTGGAAAGGGATCAAAAATCTCGTGGGGGGACATCTGCGCATCCCCCACACAGATCAGCTTATACTCAGTGCTGAGGTTAGACAGCAGCCAGCTCACATTGACCGAATGGCCGGGATTGAGAGTGGGATCGTGGTACAAACGGGTATAGGGGCAGTTGTGAAAGTAGTAGATCTTCAAGTCTTTAAAATGTCCCGCCTTAGTCACCGCCTGGAACAGGGCAGAGCACAGCTGGGCATAGTGATCCATGGACCCGCCGGAGTCCATCAGCAGCAGCACCTTGACCGTGTTCTGACGGGGCTTTTTATACCGGATTTTTAGACTGCCAGCATTGTTGGCGGTGTCCTTAATGGTGCTGTCCACGTCAAACTCGGTAGGAGGGAGGTCCACCAATCCGGAAAATTGCCGCAGACGGCGCAGAGCCACTTGGAGCTGTCGGGTGTCCAGGGTGTTGTCCTGGCGGAAGTCACGGTAGCGCCGTTCTCCCGCCACCCGAAACGCACGTTTATAGCGGGATTCGCCCCCCACGCGCAGGCCGACGGGGGACATCCCCATATTACCAAAGATAGACATACCATGGGTGCCCACCCAGTAGCTGCCGCAGTTGTGCTGCTCCCGCTGTTCGCGCTTGCGTTCTTCAAAGAGCTGCTCGATCTCCAGAGTGGAGAGCGCTTCGTTTAATTCGGCCTGCTGCTCATCGTATTCTCCCAGCGGGGAATTGGGCTTATTGAGCCAGTCCAGCAGCTCCTGGGAGACCTCCTGCTGGAAGGGGACGTCCTTGAAATACTCCAGGAAAGTGCGGTCAAACGCGTCGAAGTCCGCCTCACTTTTCACCAAAAGGCACCGGCACAGGTGATAAAATCCCGTGAAGCTGGACCCATGGAGTCCCTTGTGGAGAGCCTCCATCAGGGCCATCCACTCGGTGAGGGAGACTTTCAGGCCGTTTCGCCGGAGCAAGTAGAGAAAATCCTCAAACATGGCTTATTTCCAACTCCGTCGCAGGATGTCGATGTCCTCGTTCTTTTTCAGCAGTACGCCCAGATAGGGGACCTCTTTCACGATCCGGTCCACCGCCACGCCCCCGTGCTGGAGGGACTGAATCCAGTCGATGATCTCGCTGGTGGAGGGCTTTTTCTTGATCTGGGGCAGGCTGCGGATGCGGTAGAACGCCTCCAGCACCTGGGTAAGGAGCTTCTCGTCCAAATCGGGGAAGTGGACCCGCACGATGTCCGCCATCAGCTCCTTGTCCGGGAACTCGATGTAGTGGAACACGCACCGGCGCAAAAAGGCATCCGGCAGCTCCTTTTCCGCGTTGGAGGTGATGATGACCACGGGGCGGTGGTTGGCTTTCACCGTGCGGCCGGTCTCGGGGATGTGGAACTCCATCCGGTCCAGCTCCCAGAGCAGGTCGTTGGGGAACTCCAGGTCGGCCTTGTCGATCTCGTCAATGAGCA
>CALWOP010000019.1 GCA_944383195.1 uncultured Oscillospiraceae bacterium | reverse complement strand
GTGGCGCCCTCCTCCAGGTTCATGCCCTTCAGGATGGCGTTCTTGCCGTATTTCTTCTTGATGCCCAGCATGGCCTCCTGGATCTTCCGCTCCCTGGCGTGAGCGGCCTCGTCCGCCTGCTCCTGCTGCTCCTTGACGGCGTAGTCGGTGAACAGATCCAACTGCTCCGCCTCCTCCTTGGGAGCATCAGCCTCGGAGAGCAGCTTGTTGGCGCTGAAGCTCAGCCGGCGAATCAGTAGGTTGGGATCTACGATCCGGTCATAGAGGGCAGTCACTGCCCTCAGCAAGTCATTGGCAGAGGAGGTGTAGGGGAAGTTCTCCGTGCCTGTGGCGTGCTTGGGGATTTTCCGGCCGTAGCGGTCTGTAGTCACCGGGCCGCGATAATTCTGCCGACGGCTGGGGTCATCAAGATTCTCCCGGTCATAGCCCACGGTGAGGACCAGCTGGTTGGTCACCAGCCCCTTGTCCACCAGATCCAGCGCCAGGGCGTCCGCCATCTCCCGCGCCACCAGCCGGGCTTTCTGGAAGTCGTAGGGGCACTGGAGCACCTGGCCGGAGACGATGCTCTTATTCTCCGGCTTGTAGGCTTTCACGTCCGCGATGGTGCAGGGCTCCCACCCCCAGGCGTGGTCGATCAAAATCTCCGCATTGACCCCAAACAGCTTGTAGAGCAGCTCCTCGTTGTGGTAGTCACCGGGTTTTCCGATGGAACACCGGGCCACATCCCCCATGGTGTACAGGCCGTGAGCCTCCAACTTGTTTGCGTATCCCTTTCCCACCCGCCAGAAGTCGGTGAGGGGCCGGTGGTCCCACAGGAGCCACCGGTAGGTCATCTCGTTCAGCTTTGCGATGCGCACCCCGTCCTTGTCCGCCTGGACGTGCTTGGCCACGATGTCCATGGCGATCTTGGCGAGGTACAGGTTGGCGCCCATGCCCGCCGCGGCGGTGATACCGGTAGTCTTCAAAATGTCCAAGATGATGGTACGGGTCAGCTCCCGCGCCGTCATCTTGTAGGTGTCCAGATAGTTGGTCAGGTCGATAAACACTTCGTCGATGGAGTAGGGAAAGATATCTTCCGGGGCCACATACTTCAGGTAGACGCTGTAGATCTTGGTGCTCCAGTCGATGTAGTGGGCCATCCGGGGCGGTGCCGCGATGTAGTCCAGCGCCAGGGAGGGATCATTCCGCACCTCCGGATCATGCCAGGAGGCGCCGGTGAGCTGACGGCCGGGGGCAGCCCACTTGCGCTTGGCGTTCACCTCCGCCACCCGCTGCACCACCTCGAACAGCCGGGCGCGGCCAGAAATGCCATAGGCTTTCAGGGAGGGGGAAACGGCCAGGCAGATGGTTTTCTCGGTGCGCCGCTTGTCGGCTACCACCAAGTTGGTGGTCATGGGGTCCAGGCCCCGCTCCACGCATTCCACGGAAGCGTAAAACGATTTTAGATCGCAGCAAATGTAGGTGCGCTCCTTCATGGCACTCTCCCTCCTCTCGGTTTTCATAGTATCTCACGGACGCTGTCCCATTATCGGGTCCAGCCCAGGACGGCGTCCAGTTCCTCCTGGTTGGCCTCCGGGAAGTTCTTCCGCACCTGTTCATAGACCAATGTCTTGGACTCCGCCGGAGACGCGGAGTAGGCGGAGGAGATGTGGTCGTATCCCCACAGAGCCTCCGGCGTGGTGTAGACGGAGATGGGCCAGCCGTAGGGGGCGCCCTTCTTGTTGATCCGCTGGCGGAAGTCCCGGATGAGCAAATAGCCGCCCATCTGCAGGTCGGTGACGGTGCCCTCGAAGTTTTTCTCCCCGCCCTTGCCGAAGCCGGCCCGTTGTTTCAGGGCAAAGGAGAACCACTCCTCCTGCCCGGGGAAGCAGTCCATGATCCACTTCTGGCGCATGGTGGCCAACTCGTCCTCCCAGCGGCTGTCGAAGTCATATCCGCCCCGCCGCCAGTTGGCAAAGTGGGGAAACCACGTTTTGGAGATGAAACCGGCCTTCTTCCCGAAGAACTTTCCATAGGCCACCCGGCCGCTGCGGGCCATGAGGCACCGCCACTCCCAGGGGTCCTGCTCTGCATCTCCAGACCACCAGTAGAGGTCGGCAGTGTTCTCCTCCACGGAAAAACCGTCCACCTCATTTTTGAACAGGGGCAGAAAGCCGATTTCGTCGATCCACTCAATCAGCTCCTCCCAGCTCTGGATGCGGGCCGGATCGTCCCAGTCCAGCCCCCGCATGATCCATTCGCCGTTCTCGATGGCCATGACACCGCCTCCCTTCGATCTGACGATACGATTATATCACATGAATGTTCTAGATTCTACCGCAGTCATGGGGGTGGCTGGGAGAACGGCGCAGGGTCGAACTTCCGTCCAAACAGCCGCCGGTGACCAAACACATCTTCTGTCGGGATGCGCACAGCCGGAAACCATACCCCTGCGGCCTCCGGACTCTGGACGAACCGCTCCATGCAGCTCCCGTGGATCAGCTCTCCGGATGCCAGCAGATAGTTGGTTTTGTCGATGTAAGCCATCCGGCCACAGAAGGCGCAAGCACCGAGAGCCGCGTCGGCGAGCTGCTTCAGACGCCCCCGGATCATCCGCACAAGTCCTTGGCACTCCTCATAGGTCAGGCAGGTGCGGTGCGTCATTCTTCCTCTGGGCTCAATGAGAAAAAGGTGGATTGCCTTTTTGGACACAGTCTGAATCGCATATCGGAAGTCCTTACTCGAGGGGGCAGATGTCAGACTGGAGTAATCAAATAGGGGTACATCCTCCGGAAAGCACCGAAACGCAGCGCCCACGCAGTCCGGATAGGTCAATACGCCACAGCGGACGGCGGTGTCCACGCACTTCTGATGGAGGGTCCTTCCATCATTCACACGTCGAAGTTTGTCGTGGCGGAAGAAATTCTTCCCGCAGAACGGGCAGGCATCAAGATCCGTATAGCACCCCATTGTGATGACCTGCTCCAGTACATCCGCAAAGCGGGCGGCCTGTTCTTGGGTAACAAAGTGGGAATAGGAGCGGAGCTGTTCTCTTCGCTTGTTGGTGATAATAATATTTAGATTCCAATCTGTGGTGATTACGACGTCATAGGCGAGGGGCTTGTCCATCTGCTGTCTCATCCTTTCTTTTCTGAATTTCCGAAACATGCAGTGCAGAGCCGCTGTGGGGGCCACAGCGGTTCTGCACTGCATGTTTACAGGATTTGAATGATCTGCTCCCAGAGCAAGATGTGTTTCTGGTCGATCACCCGATTGTCATGGAAGTGCCCGAAGAACCAATATTCGTACGCCAGCCTCCGCTCCACCATCTCCAGGAAGTTCGTAAGGTCATCCGCCTCGTTGTGGCGGTCCATGGTCAGGGCGATGCGGGTGGAGGCGCAGTGGGTGACCACATAGTTCACCTGCCAATTTTCCCGGTACAGTGTTTCTAGGGCGGTGAGATACTCCCCGTCTGAGGGCAGTTCCTCCGGCCACCAGGATCGGCCCAGTACACGGAACCGATTCCTGCCGTTTCGCTTCAGGGCGTTTTGCCTTTCCAGAAAGTCCGGATCCGCCGGATTCAGGATGCCGTCTTCCACGTCGTGGCTCTTGGCTCCCCCCATTGTAAAGAAGGTCTTGCCGCTAATTTCATAGAGCTGACCCCGCATAAGATGGAGAACGTGAGGGCGGATCTGGTGGACATTGCCTCCATGCCAAGTGCGGACAGGGAATGTGTCCAGCCGGTGGAAATTTTCATGGTTCCCATCCACAAACAATGTCGTGAAGGGTCGCTGCTCCAGCCAATCCAGCCAGTAGGCTTCCTCCGGTGTGTTAGCCCATACTCCTCCAAAATCCCCCGCGATGATAATGCAGTCCTCCCGATCCATCACCTCCTGCTCCGGGAAGTATCTGCGACTGAACCGTCTGAAATTTCCGTGGCAGTCGCCAGTCAGAAAGACCATTTTACCTGTGCCTCCTCTACTGTTTGTTCTATTTCTACACCACCCCGCAGACGGACCAGAATGCGGTCCGCAGACAGTACCTTGACTGAGTCCACAAGCTGACGTATCATATCATCGTCCCGTGCCCCTATAAGACGGTCCTTTTCCCGTTTGGCTGCCTGGAGTTGGCTGGCCAGACGATTGCTCTGGGATATGAAAAGATCAGGATCGACAAGGCCAGCTTGGTTCATGGAGGCCAGCATTCGATTCTGATCGCTCAAGTCGGATATTTGTTTGTTCAGTTCAATGACGTCTTCGCTCCATAGCATCCGGTGTTCCCGAATTGCTTGGAGATCTGCCAGCATCTGTGTGAGAATGTCCTCTCCGTGGGATTTAAGTTTATAATAAAGCCGCAGGAATGCTTCGCAAATCAGATGTTCCGGTATCTGCGTTACCGGGCAGAAATCGTTCCCTTTTTTGTCGTGTCCCATACATGCCCAGTAAATGACGCCCCGGATCCTCTTTCTCCGGAAAATCGTCCCACACTCGCCGCAGCAGAGCTTTTTGCGGAAGGGAGAGGGGATATTCTGTTCTGGCGTAAGCACGTTCCGCCGCTTTGCCATCAGCTCCTGGGCCGCAGTGAAATCCTCCATGGACACGATAGCATCGTGGGTGCTCTCGGCGTAATAAGATTCCCGCTGGCCCCTGTTCCGGGGATGCTGGTATGGAAGCGTATCCGTTGTATAGTATTTCTGCCACAGCGAGTTTCCTGCATATTTTTCGTTGGTCAGAATGTAGCGTACTGCAGTCTGGCTCCAGCGCACCCCGCCGTACCGGCTCGGGATCTGCTTGGTATTCAGCATATCCGCAATCATATCCGCACTTTGTCCAGACAGGTACCACGAGAAGATTTGGCGGATCACATTTGCTCTTTTTTCATCGATCTCAATCTTTCCGTCTATCCGAATGTACCCATAGGGCAGGACAGATGGTACATAGGTACCATTCTCCATGCGCCGCTTATAGCTCCAGCGCATATTCCCGGAGATGCTCTCGCTCTCCTTCTGGGCGATACCGGCGAATACAGCGGTCAGCAGTTCACCGCTCATCTTGGAGGTGTCGATATTCTGCTCCTCGAAGCAGACGCCCACACCAATCGATTTCAGTTCCCGGATTATGGTCAGGCAGTCAGTGGTGTTGCGGGCAAAGCGGGAGATGGATTTGACCAGAATTTTATCGATTTGCCCCTTCCGGCAGTCAGAGAGCAGCCGCTGGAAGTCCGGGCGTTTTTCCGCCGAAGTGCCGGTGATCCCTTCGTCGGCGTAGATGTCCGCCAGCATCCAGGTGTCCCGGCTGTTGATCAGGGTGGTGTAGTAGTTGAGTTGGGCCATGAAGGAGTTGAGCTGATCGCTGGAGTCGGAGCTGACCCGGCAATAGGCGGCCACCCGTAATTTTGCGGTTTCTGGCCGCTCCGCCGCATCGATGACAATGACCTTTTTCTGGCTTAGGGCCAGATTTCCATCGACTTTGGTCTTCTCCGGCATGGTGCTCACCTCCTGTCAGCAACACACAATACCACACTTCCTTTCAAAATCCCATGAAAATCAGACGAAAACATCAACGAAATTTATAGTATTTTCTGTATCAAAATGCACATGATTTTAGGTGGGCAAGATAATGTCCGCCCCAGTCTGGGCGGCGATCCTGGCCAGGACTTTGTTTAGCTCCTGGCGGCTGAATCCGTTCTGCTCCAGACACAAGAGCAGATTTCGGATGCCGCACAGGTCTACATTTGCATTCAATGCGGCCATAATCGCTTCCTCCTGTATGTTCAAAGCACACTCGTGTAAATATTTCAGAAGGAGCTGGAGGCGCAAAGATCAACGTCCTCACGCCCCCGGCTCTTTTTCCGATAAATTGCTCAAATGGTTCCGCTCAAAGTTTCTGAATCCGGCATAAAAGTCAGGCCAGACCACAAACATCCCAGAACCGATCAATTTTACGTATTTCGCTGTTTTGCTCTATTCGACACTACTTCCCGAGCAATGGGCGGCAACTGACGGACCGCGCTGGCGCGCGTCACGGGAATCTCACCCCTCCGAGGATCTCTCCGAGCTGCCCCCATTGCTTGCGGCTGTGGCTGAGCAGGAGTATCATTATCAGATTGCTGACAAGGGTCGGATCCCCTCCCTCATGAGGACTGGATCACAATGCGAAACAACCCACCACAGGCTGTTTTTTGGACAGATGGAACCCGCTTTGCACCTTATTTGGCCGTCTTTGATGCAAACACCGTCTGCACAGGTGGTCTTGGCGCATCTTCCAGCGTCGCTTTAGCCTCCCCTTCGGGGGCCTCTCGTCAGCGGACGTATCCCGTTGCCGGATATTCACTTGTTTAGGTACACGAGGGGAACGCAAGAGAAAGCCCCTCACTCTGTATAGGCAGCGAGTGAGAGACTTCACAAGGGAAATTTAAAATCTTTTTATTTTCTTTTAGAATGGTCTTGAACTGATGGATCGCTTGGCGTTCCAAGCCCCTGGCGCCCTGATGAGTCATGGGAATCCGATTGGCTTGGCCGGACTGGGCATAGGTTTTGATGAAGTGCGCACACAGAGCCACCGGTTTCTATGCGGGACACAGCAATGAAGATCTGAAGCTAGAGCTGCTCCTTGGTTACGACCTTACCCATGTGCTTTGCCAGGTTGCAGAGGACGGCAAATTCCTTGGGCGTGAGTTTCAAATCCTGTCCGTTTAAAAACGCCTTCCGCAGATTTAGATTGATTTTCAAGCCATTCCCTGAAATTAGAATGGAAGCACATCGCTGGGTATCAGGAGTTAGATACCGCCGTATAATCGCCGTAGCATTGGCGAGGCATCTTTCTGTGTCCAAGGGATGGTCGAAGGCGAGATACCGATTCGCGCCAGCGTTCAGCGTTTCCACTTCCTCTGAACTGGTGGCGTGGGCTGACAGAACAAGGATCGGGGTCTGCTCCAATTCCCGCATCCTGCGAATTAGTTCGACGCTGTTGACTTCAGAAAATTCCAGATCCATAACTACAAGAACATAGTGGTACCTGGCCATTAGATTCAAGGTTCGTAAATAACCATCTGCATGGTGGAGTTCCAATGAAAGCTCCTGTAGACTATTCTCAATATCTTGGCGGAGTTTGGGATCGCTTGTGATAATCAGAGCTTTATGCGGCATGGTCTCACCTCGAATCTAACAATGTGAGCGCAAAAACGATGAGCGATTACCCATAAGTTTTGGCATAATTCTTCCAGAAACGGAAGTAAGGCATCCCCGTTGGAGATGCCTTACTTGCTGACGAGAGATAGAACTCACTTATGCCTTGCCTTGATTCAACGGGGTAATGTCATTTTTCCCGACTACCAGGATACGCCACACGAAGATGGTGAAGAATAGGGCGGCTACGGCCAGGCCCACCGGATACGCGATGGTGGTAGGCAGATTCAGGCACTCAGGGGCCTGGAAGAAGTAGGTGATGGACACCGCCGACATGAAGGTGGCGGGCAGTGCGGCCATCATGCAGGCCATGGGCGGGAAGCCGTACTTGTGAAGGAATACGGCACCGGTCCACAGCACCATCATGGCCAGGGTCTGGTTGCTCCAGGAGAAGAAGCGCCACAGCACGTCCCAGGGCAGGGCCAGGGCGATGAAGGTGCCCACGGCCAGCAGCGGGAAGGACAGAGCGGCCCGCTTGGGAATATTAGCTTGGTCGATATGGAACCAGTCAGCGATGGTCAGCCGGGCGGCCCGGTAGGCGGTGTCGCCGGAGGTGATGGGGCAGGCGATGACGCCGATCATGGCCAGTACACCGCCCACCGGCCCCAGCAGGGTGGTGGAGATCTCATATACCACGTTGCCGGCGCCGTCGGCATTGATGGCGGCGTTCAGACCAGTCATGCCGTCCAGCAGGGAGCCGTGGTTGGTGTAGAAGGTGACGCCGGCGGCGGCCCAGATCAGGGCGATGACGCCCTCGGCCACCATGGCGCCGTAGAACACCTTGCGGCCCTCCCGCTCGCTCTTGATACACCGGGCCATCAGGGGGGACTGGGTGGCGTGGAAGCCGGAAACGGCGCCGCAGGCCACCGTGACGAACATCATGGCCCAGCGGGGCAGGCCGTCTGGATGGGTGACTGTGAGGTTGGCGATGGTCAGCTCCGGCATATCGGCCCCCATCTCCACTACAATGCCGCCGGCGATGCCAACGGCCATGACGATCAGGCAGATCCCGAACACCGGGTACAGCTTGCCGATGATTTTGTCGATAGGCAGGAATGTGGCCAGCAGGTAGTATATCACGATTACGGCCAGCCAGAACATCTTGTTCAGTACGTCAGGGGTCAGCTTGGCCAGCAGATCGGCGGGGCCCACGGAGAAGTTGACGCCGATCATCACCAGCAGGACAATGGAGAATATCCGCATGATAAAGGTGATGACCTTACCCATGTAGAGTCCCACCACTTCGGAGATGGACTTGCCGTCGTTGCGCTCGCTCATCATGCCGGAGAGGAAGTCGTGTACGCCGCCGCCCAGGATGGTGCCGAATACGATCCACAGGTAGACCGAGGGCCCCCAGCAGGCGCCGGACAGGGCGCCGTAGATGGGCCCCAGACCGGCGATGTTCAGCAGCTGGATCAGAAAGATGCGCCAGGTCTTCATGGGGATGTAGTCCACACCATCCGGGTGGGCAATGGCGGGCGTCGGGCGGTCATCCACCCGAAAGACCTTCTCGATGACCTTGCTGTATGTGAAGAAACCCACCAGCAGAAGGATCAGACACGCAAAAAATGAGATCATGAACAGAAAACCTCCCTTCTGGTGCCGCGCTGTCTTCTTATTAAGGCGAAAGATAGCAAGAGCGCGACATCGCTCTATCTAAAAAGCGGCGGTGCCCTGCTGTGCCGGCACCCCGCTGAATATATTTGCTCTTCAACGAAGATACGCCGCTGGAAATAGAGAAGACAGAGGGCGGGCATTCCCTCTAAATCAGGTCAAGCCGCCGTCCGCCTCTTGCCGCAAGCCGGCATATATGTTTAACAGCGGGATAGTTGAGAGGGGGGAGTCCATCCGCTGTCATTATTGAGGATTTAAATCATCCACAGAGGGAGTGCCCGATTCGCCGGAGGGCTCTGCATTTGACTGCTTCTTCGCATGGAGCCGGTACAGGATGCCACCTGTGGCGGCAACAGCGGCCAAGGTCAATGCGGCCAATGTGCGGTGCTTCTTTCGCGGCTGTGGCAGTTGCTCGACGTGCTGCGTGCTTCCCTGTCTCTGTTTCATGGGTCCAGCCCCTTTGTTCAGACAGTTCTATGTCTGTGTTCTTTCAGTGGTTGAGTATAGAGGAAAATCCCGTGGAATAAAAGACACCATCCTGCCTGATCCTAATAGAATCGTGCCAAGGAGAATATTTTGTGGAATTTGCTTTCCGTACTACCATATGATGCAACATAAGAAAAAGGACGCCTCCGGCTTCGAAGCCTGCCGGAGGCGTCCTTTTTCCTTATAGCTTGCGGCCGTGGATCTGGATAGAGACCGACCAGCAAAGCCCAGCTCTATGCTCCATCATCCGTATGGCTATCCGCGTTAGATGAGGCGTAAACTTGTGCAAGATACCACGGGTCATAGGGGATGCCGCAGCGATTGCCCTCGTGTCGCTTGCTCACCTGCCCCGGCGACACACCAAAGAGCTTTTTGAACTGCTTGGTAAAATAACTTGCCGATGGAAATCCACAGTCCTCGCTGACCTGGGAGACCGGCCTGGATGTGGTGGAGAACTGATAAAATGCCACGGTCAGCCGGTGCCGGATCAAAAACTCCAGGGGCGTCTGGCCAAGAATGGTGCGGAAGCGGCGGTAGCACTCCCGCCTGCTCATCCCTCCGGCCTGAGCGATCTGATTCACCGTGATCGGCTCGGTAAAATTGGCCACGATGTACTGGATCATGGGACGCACCAGTTCGGCGGATGCCGGGTCAAAGTCTTGGTGCATCCAGAGGCGGCTGGTATCCTCCAACGTATGGAACAGAGTGGCCCAGATCTCACACAGGAGCGCCGCACCGCGCAGCTCATAGTCCTTGCTCCCGGGCGTGAGACCGTAATAGCGCTGAAACAACTCCAGCAGCGGGCGATCCTCTTCCCGCTGGCTGGAAAACTGCACGCCCATGACCTTGGAGTCGATCAGCGGCAGGATCTTCTTCTGATAGAGCGCACCCAGGAGCGGGGTCGCCATCACGCTGGGCAGCATACCGAACACGAACACCCTGGCCCCGGGGGTCAACTGGCGGCAGCCATGCACCACCCGGGAGTTGATGAACACCCCTTCCCCCTCCTCCAGCTCGTACTCGACTGGGTGCGCTGCATCCTGGTGATAGACGTAAGCAACCCGCCCCTGCAACACCAGCCCGAAAAGGAACTCCGGGTACCAATGGGTGGGGACCATACCGGACGGATAATCCCCCAGATGATGCTCCAGTCGGAAGATCGGAATGCTTGGATCAAGGTAGATCGGATGCTCCAGGCCGTTTGCATCCGGGTTGGAAAAGTTTTGCGGCATAAGTACGCTCCTGTAATTTGGCACGATTATTTCAGGTTCAGGCAGTATCATTTCTTTTCAAATCGTTCGGTTTATTCTATCATAATGGCGTGCTGAAAAGCAAGAAAAAGGTGCTTTCCCACATTGCAGTTGATTGCGGGAGGTTCAGAAGGAAGTCAACTTTATATGTCAAAAAGATCCAAAATGAGTAAAGATGATAGGTTCGCAATGTGCGTGGCCATTGGTGCAGTTGTGGGTACATCTTTAGGTTTGGTATTTGGTTTAATCTCTGATAACATTGGGACGGGAATAGGCTTTGGAATCGTAGCAGGCGCTGGTATTGGAGCGGTTTTTGGTGCCTGTCGAGAAAGATAATAGGAAAGGAGCATTCCTCTCATGATGTCAGCAAAGAAGAAGTGGAGCATGCTCATTGCCATGGCCGTGGTGTTTGGCCTGGTGGCTGGGCTTGTGATGTTCGGCGTCAATACCGCCGCGAACCACATTGCGGGTACGGGTGACGCCCCGTCAGAAAATGATGTTGTAACCGACGATACAGAGGACAATTCCACCGCATCCGCAAATATCTCCTCTGCAGGAACAAAAACCCCGGTGCAGGTTGCCAAGGAGGCTATGCCCTCGGTCGTGACCATCTCCACCATGTCGGTGGAGGAGATGCGCAACTTCCTGGGCGGCGTGGCGGAATATAAGGTCCAGGGGGCCGGCACCGGCGTGATCGTGGGTGAAAACGACACGGAGCTGATGATCGCCACCAACAATCATGTGGTGGAGGGGGCCTCCACGCTGTCAGTTGGGTTCATCGACAACAGCACCGCCTCTGCGGAGCTGAAGGGCGCGGACCCGGACAACGACTTGGCCGTGATCGCCGTCAACCGCTCCGACATTACAGATGACACCATGTCCCAGCTCAAAATTGCCACCGTAGGCGACTCGGACGAGCTGGAGCTGGGGGAGCAGGTGGTGGCCATCGGCAACGCGCTTGGGTACGGCCAATCAGTGACGGTGGGCTGGGTCAGCGCCCTGAACCGGGACATCACCCTGACGGATGAAAACGGCGTGGCCATCAACTCCACCGGCCTGATCCAGACAGACGCGGCCATCAACCCCGGCAACAGCGGCGGCGCCCTCCTCAACATGGACGGAGAACTGGTGGGGATCAACGAAGCCAAGACCGGCACCACGCCCACCGGAATCTCTGTGGACAATATGGGCTTCGCCATCCCCATCGACAAGGCGGAGGACAGCCTGAAGGAGCTGATGAGCCTGCCCACACGGGATAAGGTGGATGCCAGCCACGCCTCCGCCCTGGGAATCGAAGGCCAGAGCGTCACCTCGGATCTCACCCAGCTCTATGGGATCCCCGGTGGAGTGATCGTCGCTTCCGTGGTGGAGAACGGACCGGCCGACCAGGCTGGGATCCAAAAGAGCGACATCATCACGGAACTGGACGGCAGATCCGTGGGCAATCTGGAGCAGCTCCAAAACGCCCTGCAATACTACGCCGCCGGCGAAACGGTGGACGTGGTGGTCCAGCGATTGAATGGGCAGAGCTTTGAGGCCCAGACGGTCAGCGTGACCCTCGGCGCCGCAGATGCGGCAGGCTGAGGACGGTTGCAGGCTGTCCCGCCGCTTCCGCGGCGTTGATATATTGCGAGCACGGCTCGATACCGCGTCTCCCTAAACCAAGGCAGCAAATCAACACAAATGTGCAATCAAGGAGGAATGACTTATGTTACCCAGCATTTTTGGTGAAAACCTGTTCGACGATTTCTTTGACGACGGCTTCCTGAACGCTTTCGGCGGCCGGAATCCCCTGTTCGGCAAGCACGCCAAAAACATGATGAAGACCGACGTGCGGGAGACCGACAGCACCTATGAGATCGACGTGGATCTGCCCGGCTTCAAGAAGGACGAGATCAACGTAAATCTGGAGGACGGCTATCTGACCATCAGCGCCGCCAAGGGCCTGGACAAGGACGAGAAGGACAAGAAGGGCAAGTACATCCGCCAGGAGCGGTATGCCGGTGCCATGAGCCGGAGCTTCTATGTGGGCGATGTGGAGTCCAAGGATGTGTCCGCGAAATACGAGGATGGTATCCTGAAGCTGTCGGTGCCCAAGCAGGCCAAGAAGGAACTGCCCAAGAGTTCCACCATTGCAATCGGCTGAGTCACAGCGGGCGCCCCGCAGCTACGGGGCGCCCCATTTTTGCTGCTGGAGGCGTTATAAAATATGAATCGCACCTTATCTCGTGTATTATGGATCATAGCCGGAGTCCTTCTGATCATAGCCGGGGTGCTTTGCCTGGCTTCTCCAGGCGTCGCGGTGGAAAGCCTGGCCCTGTGGTTCGGGCTGGCTATGTTATTTTCCGGTATTGTGGATGTGGCAGTATTCGCTGCGGGGCAGTCCTGCATGGCCGGTTCCGGGTGGTTTCTGGTGGATGGGATCCTGACCATCCTGCTCTCGCTGTTCCTTCTCTTTGACCAGTGGTTCACCGCCCTGACGCTCCCGTTCCTGTTTGGGATGTGGCTGATGTTTTCCGGCATCACCAAGTTTGCAAACTCCTTCGAGCTAAAACGCCTGGGAATTCGCGGCTGGGGATGGTTTACTGTCCTGGGCCTGGTGCTGGCGGCGGCAGGCTTCCTGTCGTTCCTGGAGCCCGTGGCCGGTTTGCTGGCTTTGTCTATCCTGGTGGGGGTGTTCTTTCTGCTGCAAGGGATCGCTTCCATTCTGCGGGGTTGTTTTTCCAGCAGGTTCTGGCTGTGATAAAGCCGAAAACTGCCCGTTCTGTCAGTACAGACCGGGCAGTTTTTTATAATTCGATGCATGTATTCAGAGATTTACCGGCAAATGAACACGGAAGGTACTTCCATCGCCTGACCGGCTTTCCACATCAATTTTACCACCGCACAGCTCCAGGATCTTATGCACAATGGGAAGTCCCAGGCCGATCCCCTTCCGGGTGTGGGTGGGGTCGGCCTGATAGTAGCGGTCAAAGATATGTGCCTTTACCTCTTCGGACATTCCGATCCCGTTGTCAGTCACAGTAAATACCGCCTCGGAGCCTTCTCGCTTGAGGGAGACTGAGATCTGGCCTCCGTTGGGGGTATATTTGATGGCGTTCCCGATCAGATTCGTCCACACATGGGAGAGCAGCTCCTTGCTCCCATATAGTTCGACCGGCTCAATTTCCGCAGTCAAGTTCTGGTTCTTCTCCCGGAGGCTGCCCTCCAGCATGGTCAGGTCATGGCTTATCTGTTCATCCAGCCAGAATTTCTCCCGCACCACCGGCAGGTTCTGGGTCTCCAGCTTGGTCAGCAGCAGAGCGTCGTTAGCCAGCTCCGCCAGCTGGCAGGTCTCACTGGCGATGATGTGCAGGTACTTCTTCTGCTCCTCCTCGGTAAAGCCCGGCTCCTGGAGCAGCTCGGCAAAGCCGCGGATCGCGGTCAGGGGCGTCTTGAACTCGTGCGTGAAGGTGTTGACATACTCCTCCCGCATGGCCCGCACCTTCTCCAGCTCCTGTGCCATGCGGTTAAAGTCAGAATAGGCGACACGGAAGATCCCTGTGTTCTTTTCTGGCAGGCGCACGCTCAGATCCCCGTCAATGATGGTCTGAAAAGCTTGTCGGAGCTTTCGGAACCGCCGGTTCGCCGGTCCAATAGTCGCGAGCGCGGCACCAACGCCGATCAGGATAGGGAGCAGCAGCGCTGCGGTATAGGACGCCGCGCCCAGGCCGAGTTCCGAAAGGGCTTGGACAGCCAGGCAATACAGCCCTGCGGCGATCGCAGTGCTTACCGCCAGTAAGGCGGAAAAACATACGGTCAATGCTGGACTGCCCAACTGCGGAGTGGCCATCTTGTCTGCCCCCGTCTCCATATCCTATTCCTCCGTATTCTCTCTGTAAGTCGGTGCATAACTTATAAACTATTATAGGGGCCAGCGATTGCTTTGGCAAGGTGCCTCGTGATAATATCAGTCAGAATAAAAATGAATCGGAAGATTTTATCTCAGCCTGACTGGATCAAACGAGGGGGTAAGCATTCTGGAGGAACAGGCGGCGTTTTCCAAAACGCTGTCTGCTCCTCCTTAACACTTGCTACCACAATTTTTTCCGTTTCATGATCCATAGGCACGCGATCACGATGAGTACGCTCGCTGCGATGACAGCCGGATAGCCATACTTCCAGCTCAGCTCCGGCATCCCGGTGAAATTCATCCCATACCAGGCGGCCACCAAAGACAAGGGGAGACAGAGCGTTGTAACCAAGGTCAGCGTCTTCATGATCTTATTCTGCCGAAGATCCACCTGCGTCTGAAACAGTTCCCGAACTTGCAGGCAGTACTCCCGCAGGAGCTGGGCGTCATCCCGCAGACGCCCCAGCCGCCGGGACAGCATATGGAACAGCCGGCTCTCCTCCTCCGTGAATAAGCCCCAGTCATCTTCCTCCAGGGTGTCCGCCACGTTTCCCAACTGGGAGAAGTATCGAGACCAGTGCATCAGCTCCCGGCGCAGGCCGGAGATCGGCGCAGTGAACTGATCCAGCCGGCCAGAGAGCACTTGCTCCTCCAACTGGCTCAACTGATCCTCTAATTCTTCCATGTGGTGAGCATCCTTTGACAAAAGCAGTTCAAGCAGCTGGCACAGCAGCCTTCCAGGACCATTTTCCTGCCAGCGGCCTTCTTTGGACAGTCGGTGAACCAATGCCGGGATCGCTTCACTATCATCACACAGCACCAGCAAATCCGCTGTCAGCAAAAATCCAAAAGCAATCGGGAGCCCGGCTCTGGTGTGCCGCGGCGTAATCACTGTCCCGCTCAAACAGTCTCGGCGTGCCTCCACCCGGCATCCTCTGGCGCCTTGGGCTGAGGGGATGTGGCGGATCACATTTTCAAGTCCCGTCAGTTGCGGTGGATGCTCCATTTCCTGGGTGGTAAGCAGCACCAGCGCCCGATCCCCGGGAGCCAGCGGGCCCTGGATTACTTCCAGTTTTGGACCGATTCGATAGATCTCCACCTTTCACACCTCCTGATCTTTTAAGCGTGCGATAGAATTCCGTATGACGATTGGCAAAGGGAGACAAGAATGGTATCTATTCATTTCTTGTACCGGCGGCTCACAGAGTGATCCCCCAGACCCGGCGGGTAAGCTGGGCGTAGTGCTGGTACAAGATGCCGAAACGGTGGATGTACTTGGGCTTCCAGGGCTTCTCTTTCCCGCAGAAATGGAGGATGGCCGTGTGCTCCATCACCCACCGCAGGTCGCAGCGGCCTCCGCTTCGGAGCAGGTAGTTGGAGTAGTTTCGGGCGTCATAGTTCCACAGTACGTCCTCCAGAGGGAGGATCTTTTCGCTGTATAGGGCATTTAGAATATCCTGATCTGGCAGGATCAGCTCCTTGCGGTGTTGCTCCACATACTGAAAGATCTCCTGGGGGACGATCTCCCGCCGTCCCGCCTCCAGATCCATCAGCAGGACGCCGGAGTTGTAGTAGTCCTGCTCTGTCCCCAGCCGCAGCTGGTTGACGCTGTTGGCCAGCTCTGTCTTTCCGGTGTGGGCGGCGGCGGCAAACAGGTTGCCCTGGAGATCCGTCTCCCACAGGGGCCGGAGAGGATTGATGGCCAAAATGTCCGGGTCCAGATAGAGGACCCGTTTCAGCAGTTTAGGCAACAAGTGGGGCGCCAGTAGCCGGTAGTACATCTCCCTGGGATACTGCCTGGTGACAGGGGCCCCCTGGAACAGAGTGTCGTCCACCCGGATGGGCAGGAAGGAATATCCGTATGCCCCGCACTGCCGGCGCACTCCCTCCATAGCCTCCTCCGGGATGCCGCTGTGGAGCAGGCTCAGGACAAAGGTATCCTTCGGATTGTTCACGGAAATGGAAGTGAGCAATACCTGGAGCTGGGGAAGATAATTCTGATCCAGCGTTGTTAAAAGAAAAATCGGGTCCATATGCAAGCGCCTTTCCGGTTTCCTTTCTCCCCTTCCGGGGATCAGGACGCCTTCTCGAATTGGCTGTTGTAGAGGTCGGCGTAGAAGCCGCCCCTGGCCAGCAGCTCCTCATGGGTGCCCTGCTCGATGATGTCGCCGTCCTTCAGCACCAGGATCAGGTCGGCGTTGCGGATGGTGGACAGCCGGTGGGCAATGACGAAGCTGGTGCGGCGCTCCGTGAGCTGGTCCATAGCCTTCTGGGTGATCTGCTCGGTGCGGGTGTCCACGGAGGAGGTCGCCTCATCCAGAATGAGCATGGGGTTGTTCTGCACCATGGCCCGGGCGATGGTGAGCAGCTGCTTCTGCCCGGCGGAGATGGCGATGCTGTCATCCAGCACCGTATCAAAGCCCTTGGGCAGTGTCTCAATGAAGTGATAGATGCCGCAGGCTTTACAGGCCCGCGCCAGCTGCTCCTCCGTGACGCCGGCCTTGTTGTAGACCAGGTTCTCCCGGACGGTGCCCTCAAAAAGCCAGGTGTCCTGGAGCACCATGCTGAACAGATCGTGGACGTCCTCTCTTGTCATCTGGGAGGTGGGGATGCCGTCGATCTTGATGCTACCGCTGTTGATCTCAAAAAATCGCATCAGCAGATTCACCATAGTGGTCTTGCCCGCCCCGGTGGGCCCCACGATGGCCACCTTCTGTCCGGGCAGGATGTGGGCGGAGAAATCCTTGATGATGACCTTGTCCGGGTTGTCGGGGTAGCTGAACCGCACATGGTCGAATTCCACCTCGCCCCGGACGTTCTTGAGTTTTCCCTGCTTTCCAGTCTCGTCGGACAGCTCCTGGGCATGGAGAAAGTCGAAGATGTGGTCGCCGGCGGCCGCCGCTGTCTGCATCTGGGTCATACCCTGGGCCAGCGTGCTCAGAGGGGAGGTAAAGAGACGCACATAGAGGATAAAGGCCACGATGACACCAAAGGAGATCTCCCCGGCCATGGCCAGGCCGGCGCCCAGAACGCACACCGCCACATAGCCCAGGTTGCCCACAATGTTCATCATGGGCTGCATGATGCCGGACAGGAACTGGCTGCGCCACTCCGCGTCGTAGAGGACGGCGTTCATACCGCCGAAGGTCTCCTTGATCTGATCGTTCGCCCGGGACAGGCGTACCACGTCGTGGCCGGAGTACATCTCCTCGATGTAGCCGTTGAGGGTGCTCAGGTTCACCTGCCGGGCGGTGAAGTACTTCTGAGAGCGGAGCATCACAGCGGCCATGAGCACAAAGCCCAGCACCGTCACGGCAACGGCGGCCAGGGCCATGCGCCACTCGGTAACGAACATCATAACGAGGCAGCCCACGAACTGGGCCGCGGCGCTGATGATGGAGGGCAGGCTGTTGGCCAGGGCCTGCTGCAGGGTACTCACATCGTTGGTCACCCGGCTGAGGATGTCGCCATGGGACACGGTGTTGAAGTAGCTCATAGGCACCCGGTTGATCTTCCGGGACAGATCCTGCCGCAGATTCCGGGACAGGTCCAGGGTGACGGTGGCCATGATGTAGTGCTCCACATAGGTGAAGACAAAGCTGAGACCATAGATCGCCAGCAGGATGATCCCCACCCGGCCAATGGCGCCAAGGTCGATCTCCCCGCCCAGGGAGGACTCGATGAGGTCGGTGATCTGGCTGAGGAAGCTGGGGCCGATGATGGTGAGGACGGCGCCGACGGCGGCAAAGCTCAGGGCCACGGCCATGGGGGCCTTCAGCTTGTCAGAGTAGGTGAACAGTTCCCGCAGGATCCCCAGGATGCCCCGCTTGCTCTTGGATGCCGGAGCCATCCGGCTTGACAGATTTGGCATGGAATATCCCTCCTTACGCGCCCAGCTCGTCCGGGGAGAGCTGGGACCGGGCGATCTCCTGATAGACCGGGCAAGTCTGCATCAATTCCTCGTGGGTGCCCATGCCCGCGACTTTCCCCTCGTCCAGGACGATGATCTTGTCCGCGTCCCGGATGGTGCCGATGCGCTGGGCCACGATGAGCTTGGTAACATCCTTCAGCTCCCGGGCAAGGCCGGTGCGGAGTTTTGCGTCGGTGCGGTAGTCCAGGGCAGAGAAGGAGTCGTCAAACACCAGGATCTCCGGCTTTCTCGCCAGGGCCCGGGCGATGGACAACCGCTGTTTCTGCCCACCGGAGACATTAGAGCCTCCCTGGGCAATGGGGGCGCGGATGCCCTGGGGCAGTTTCTCCACAAATTCACTGGCCTGGGCCAGATCCAGGGCCTCCCGCACGTCTCCGTCCGAGCTGCCGCCCCGGCTCTCACCAAAGAGCACATTGCTGCGGATGTCCCCGGAGAACAGGATCGCCTTCTGGGTCACATAGCCGATGCGGTCGTACAGGGCGTCGAAGGTGTAGTCCTTCACATCCACCCCGTCCACCAGCACCTGTCCCGCCGTAGCGTCGTAGAACCGGGCGGCCAGGCTCACCAGGGTAGTCTTGCCGCTGCCTGTGGCGCCGATGAAGGCCACCGTCTCGCCCTTCCGGGCGGTGAAGCTGATGTGCTCCAGCACGTCCTTGTCCGAGGAGGGGTAGTGGAAGGACACATCTTTGAACTCCACAGTGCCTGCTTCCGGGGCATCGGAGCGGTCCCCCTGCTTCAGATGCACACGGGTATCCAGCACCTCGCCGATGCGCTGGGCGGACACCTGGGCCGCGGGCATGAGCATGATGATCATGACCATCATCATAATGGACATGATGACATAGGTGGCATAGGTGCCGAACACCACGATATTGCCGAAGGCGGCCAGCCGTGCGGCCGTGTCGGCGGCCGGCACATCATTGACGATGGCGGCCCCCACCCAGTAGATCACCAGGGACAGGGCGTTCATGGCCAGGGTGACGCCGGGCAGCAGGAAGGCGAAAGCCCGCTGGTTAAAGAGCTGGGTGCGCATCAGCTCTTCATTGCTTTTGAGGAATTTGGCGTTCTGGTAGTCCTCGGCGTTGTAGGCGTGGACCACATGGATACCGGTGAGGTTTTCCCGGGCCAGCAGGTTGATATGGTCCACCAGCTTCTGCACCCTGCGGAACCGGGGAAGCACCATGCCGAGGATCACCAGCATCATCACCAGCAAGGCAAGGATAAAGCCCGCGGTGATGGCAGACAGGGTCCAGCTCTTATGGACGATCTTGAAGATGGCCCACATCGCCATGATGGGGGACTTGATCAGGATCTGCAGCCCCATGGACAGGAGCATCTGAACCTGGGTGATGTCGTTGGTGGTGCGGGTGATGAGGCTGGGCACGGAGAACGCCATCATCTCCTGCTGGCCGAAGTCCGCGATCTTGTAAAAAATCTCCTGCCGAAGGGTGTAACTGAACCCGGCCGATACCCTGGCGGTGAGATAGCCGCAGACGACGCACAGCACCGCGCTGGCCAGGGTACACCCAAGCATCTCGGCGCCGGTGCGGAGGATGTCCGACATGGCGCTCTCCGGCGACTCGATGAGCACGGTGAGGTCGCTCATGTAGTCGGGCAGGGCCAGGTCGAAGTAGATCTGCCCCAGGATCAGCAGGGTACAGACGGCGGCCATGCCCCATTCCCGCCGCCGCATTTTACGAAGCAGCTTTAACACGTGAAACCTCCTAAACAAAGAAATATGGCTCCCATATCGGGTTGTATCTTTTATGTTACCACCGCGTCCCCATGCGGCTGAACGCTATCACCACGCTGTCAATGCCCAGCGGGATCAGGTAGAGGCTGGAAAAACAGTGGGTTGCTGTGAGCGTAAGGGAAACATAGAAAGGGGACTATCCCTGCGGAACAGTCCCCCTAAAAACAAGCATTTACTGTCTTGCGATTTATCTTTTAGGTGTATGTCCGCCCATACTCAGCCATTGGCTCGGATGGCGTCCTCTTCGCTCCGCATGCTCTCCCACTTTCCCCGGTCGGCCGGAGATCACCAGCGGCAATGCCTCCCGCTGTGGTGTCCGCCGCCGGCTCTGCCGGTCTCGTAGTTGTCACAGATACCATTTCCATCGGTATCCACATAGCCGTATCCCATCCGGCCGCACAGGTCACAAATCCCGTCACTGTCATCATCGATACAGGAGGCGTTCCATGTGTCTGCCAGTCCATCACCATCGCTATCCCCCCAGCAGTTTCCTGCCCACGAAAGCGTTGTAGCAGAGGTGGCCCGGGCATACCACCCGTGGTGTCCACCGGCATGTCCGGCAGCGTAGGCAGTCGTACTGCCTACCAAGGCCACGACTGTTAGGACAAGTGCTGCGCCAATTTTCCGCTTTTTCATGTTGGATTCCACCTCTGTTGATATTGCGGTATTGCCCTATACTTGAGAGACGTTTTCTATATTGACTGAAATACAAAAGGGGAAACACATCATAACTATCCCATTGTTCAAGTATAGAGTGAAGCTGCAAGAGAGAAAAGATATAATCGTGCCTAATCCGGGTAGAATCGTGCCAAGTAAAGATATTTCTCGAACACGCCTTCGCCACGAATGCTCTGCAAAACAGGACGACATAAGACAGTGACTTTTGATAATATAGAAAATCTGACGGGAGGAACACCTCCCGTCAGACTGTTACCCAGTATAGTCCCTTGTAAGATGTACTTTTAAGTCTGTCAACTTTCTGATTGGGATAGCAGCTTCAAAACCTTTATGAGGGACGTCACTTGGTTACGACCAGTTTATCATCCTCAACGGTCAGTTTGGCGGTATCCCCGGTATTGAGGGTGCCATCCAGCATTTTCTCTGCCACAGCGTCCTCCACCTTATTCTGAATGGCTCGGCGCAACGGACGTGCACCATATTTGGGGTCGAAACCCTCTCTGGCAAGCTTCTTCACTGCTTCTTCGGTCGCATCCAAATGGATACCCATGGACTCCATACGGTTTTCCACAGTCTTGAGCATCCGGCGAGCCACCTCTTCGATATCCTGCTCGGTCAGAGCACGGAACACGATGATGTCGTCGATACGGTTCAGGAACTCGGGGCGGAAGGTGCGGCGCAGCTCTTCCATAACGGTTTCCTTGGCCTGCTCGTATGCCTTGTCGGCATCCGCCTCGGCCTTCTTGTCGCCTGTTGCAAAATCCAGTTTGGCTCCGGCATCGGTAAGTGCCTTTGCGCCGATGTTGCTGGTCATGACGATGACGGTGTTCTTGAAGTCAACGGTGCGGCCCTGAGAATCGGTGATACGGCCATCGTCCAGGATCTGGAGCATGATGTTCCACACATCCTCGTGCGCTTTTTCGATTTCATCGAAAAGCACAACGGAATAGGGCTTGCGGCGCACTTTCTCCGTCAGCTGGCCGCCTTCATCGTG
>CALWOP010000018.1 GCA_944383195.1 uncultured Oscillospiraceae bacterium | reverse complement strand
GGACCTCGGAAGTGCCCTCGTAGATCTCGGTGATCTTGGCGTCGCGCATCATGCGCTCCACGGGGTACTCACGGGTGTAGCCGTAGCCGCCGAACAGCTGCACGGCGCGGCGGGTCACATCGGAAGCGGCCTCAGCGGCAAAGAGCTTAGCCATGGCAGCGTCCATGGAGTAGGGCTCGTGGTTCTGCTTCTTCATGGCAGCGGCGTACACCAGGTACTGAGCGGCCTGCATACGGGTGTGCATATCGGCCAGCTGGAACTGGGTGTTCTGGAACTGGCTCAGGCGCTTCTTGAACTGCACGCGCTCCTGGGTGTACTTGATGGCCTCATTGATGGCGCCCTCGCCCAGACCCAGAGCCTGAGCGGCAATGCCGATACGGCCGCCGTCCAGAGTCATCATGGCGATCTTGAAGCCCTTGCCCTCCTGGCCCAGCAGGTTCTCCTTGGGAACGATGCAGTCCTCAAAGATCAGGTCGCAGGTGGAGGAGCCGCGGATACCCATCTTCTTCTCGTGCTTGCCCACGGAGAAGCCGGGGAAGCTCTTCTCCACGATGAAGGCGGAGATGCCGTGGTTGCCCATCTTGGGATCGGTCATGGCGAAGACCACGAAGGTGTCGGCCACGGTGCCGTTGGTGATGAAGCACTTGGAGCCGTTGAGGACGTAGTGGTCGCCTTCCAGGACGGCAGTGGTCTGCTGACCGGAGGCGTCGGTACCGGCGTTGGGCTCAGTCAGGCCGAAAGCGCCGATCTTCTTGCCGGAGAGCAGGTCGGGCAGATACTTCATCTTCTGCTCCTCAGTGCCGTGCTCAAAAATGGGGGCGCAGCACAGAGAGGTGTGAGCGGACACGATAACGGCAGTGGTGCCGCAGACCTTGGCCAGCTCCTCCACGCACATGGCGTAAGACAGCACATCGCCGCCGGCGCCGCCATACTGCTTGGGGAAGTAGATGCCCATCATGCCCAGCTTGCCCATCTTCTCCACGGTCTCCATGGGGAAGCGCTCTTCCTCGTCGATCTCCTCGGCCAAAGGCTTGACCTCGTTCTCGGCGAACTCGCGGTACATCTTGCGGACCATCTCTTGTTCTTTCGACAGGTGAAAATCCATTTTGCAGTCCTCCTACTATAAATTACTGGCTTAGATATCGTGAGCGCTTCCGCCGGCGAGGAGGGCCGGCCTTCCAGACCATATACGGCACTGTCGTGGCGGAGCATAACGATACATGGGAAAGTCCGAACATCCCCGGGCTCGATGGAAGCCCCATCTTCGTTATAAATTTAACAAAGGTGGGGTAAAAAAAGAGCAACACGGGCCTGTCCGGCGTTGCGGGATTTATTGTACACACAGGGTGTCGAATAAACTGACCAAAGTATATCATCGTTCCCCTTAAAATGCAAGGGGGAAAGTGCAGGAAATCCTTAATTTATCAAGAGAAAATGTGGATAAATTCATGCAAAATGATGAGCAGTTTCCATAGGTGCCCACAGGTGGAACAATGGCCGCGGACGGAAGACAGCCAAAAGCGCCGCCGGAGGAGACCACTCCTCCGGCGGCGCTGAAAAGGAAAACTTACTTCTTGGTGTAGTCGTAGAAGCCCTTTCCGGTCTTGCGGCCCAGCAGTCCGCCGCGCACCATCTTCTTGAGCAGATAGGTGGGACGGTACTTGGAATCGCCGAACTCGGTGTACAGGGTCTCCATGATGGCCAGACACACGTCCAAGCCGATAAAGTCGCCCAGAGCCAGGGGGCCCATGGGGTGGTTGGCACCCAGCTGCATGGACTTGTCGATGTCCTCCACGCTGGCGGCGCCGGTCTCCACCAGGCCGATGGCGTCGTTGATCATGGGGATGAGCAGCTTGTTGACCACGAAGCCCGGGGACTCCTTGACCTCCACAGGGTCCTTGCCCAGCTCCTTGGCCAGGTTGTAGGTAAACTCAAAGGTCTCGTCGGAGGTGTTGATGCCCCGAATGATCTCCACCAGCTTCATGGAGGGGACGGGGTTGAAGAAGTGCATACCGATGAGGGGGTGCTTCAGGCCGCGGGCCATATCGGTGATGGGCAGAGAGGAGGTGTTGGAGGCGAAGATGGTGTCCTCCTTGCACAGCTCATCCAGTTCCTTGAACAGGGCCTTCTTGGTGTCCATGTCCTCTTTCACACACTCAATGACCAGATCGGCATCGGCGGCGGCGGACTTCTCATCCACCAGAATGTTGGCCATGAGGGCGTCCTTGGCCTCCTGGGTCATCTTGCCCTTTTCCACCCGCTTCTGCAGAGACTTGGACAGGGCATCCTTATGCCGCTGGGCGGACTCCAGGCTGCTGGCGTACATCAGGACCGTATGTCCCTTGGCGGCAAAGACCTGGGAAATGCCGCTGCCCATGGTGCCGGCGCCGAACACTGCAACTTTCATACTGTTTCCTCCTAATATGGTAATTCTGCCGCGGGCCCTGGTTACCTGGCCGGAGGCTTCGCGGCTCCGCTCTCTTGCTCCACAGTATAACTGTTTTTCTATCCGGAAGCAAGGGCAAAAAGGGTTTTTTCTGGATTTTTTTTCGTTGGAGGCTAAAAAATTTGAAAAACCATAACTAAAAAATTATACTTTTGTTACCTAAATTGTTATGATGCGGCCAGCAGCTCCTCCTGGCTGAGGGCAGTATAGGGCTGGCAGGTGAGAGACGCGTGGGGGACGAGGGCATCGTCCAGCTTGAGCGGGGCCGCTTCCTGGGGGCAGATGCTTTCCCAGAGGACCTCCACATCCCGGGTGACCTTGCCCTCCTCCTGGTCAAAGAGGAGGGTGGCGGTGAGGGTCAACCCGGAGCCGTTTTCCGCCCGGGCCTCCAGGGTGTAGGCCTGTTCGGTGTCCTTCTGGTCGGGGTATCGGGTTTCGTCCGCCTTCAGGGAGGTGATCTGCCAGGCGGCGGAGGCGTTGTTCATCTTCCAGGGGTTGCCCTCGGACTGGGCGGTATACTCCTCCAGCCACACCCGTACCTGATAGGGGACGGGGATGGGCAGCGTGTCATAGTCGGAGGGGAAGAACTGCTCGTTGTGGTCGGGAGACCATTGGGGCCCTGTCTCCCCGCTGGGGCCGTTGTACCGGTTTTCCACAAAAACCTCCACCCCGCCGGGGGACATCAGGGGCAGGCGGCCCGTCCAGTAGTCCCGGTAGGCATCCCAGGCGGCAGACTGCGTGTCTCGCAGGTCCCCCTCCACCGGCCAGACCCAGGTAAAGTCGTCTCCGTCCAGGCGAATGACCCCCGCCTCCCCCCAGCTGAGCCCCTGGCTCATGCCGTTGGCGGTGTAGAGCAGGTAGTCCTGTCCGTCCTTTTGGAAGGCATGGACGTAGGGCCGTCCACCGTAGGCCCGGGCCTCAAAGACCTGTCCAGCCAGGGTGCCGTCCCGGTTGACCAGCCCCATGGTCAGGGAGTACCGGGGATAGCTGTCGGCAAACCAGGCTGCGGCAAAAGTGGGTTCGTCCCCCATAGCCTCCAGCAGGGTGCGGGAGGGAGAGACCCCGGAATCGAACAGCTCCTGGGGACAGGGCAGGGCGTCCAGTATCGTCTGTGTGCTCCAGCTCTCCTCCTCCAGAGCCCCACCCTGGCCGGACGGGGCGGTGCGCTCACAGCCGGTCAGCCCGCCGCACAGCAGGGCGGCTGCCAGACACAGGCACAGCAGGGGCATGGGCGGGCGCTGCTTTTTCCACTGGAAGATGCCCACAAGCCGCAGCCGGATCTCTTCGGCAAAGCCGGACAGGGGAGTGGAGAATGGGGAGCGGGGGGTATCCACCCCTTTATTCCACAGGGCCTTCATAACCGTGAGCTCCGTGTCGGGGAGACGTTTCATCAGGATCACATCCACTTCAAATGTAGCTGATAATTATATATTTCGATTGAAGTAGACGAAAGTCAAGTTACAGCCCAGTTACAGAATCCCCGGCAAAACCACCGGGGCGGGAGTGGAATCCTTTGGAAAGCTTTCACGGAAAATTCATAGACTTTTTGGACGAATCATGGTAGAATCGAAAATGGATTGGAATCAAATTATCCCGCTTTCCGTTTGAGCGACAGCCCCGTGGGGAAAACTGCTTTCAGGGACGAGACGGAAAGGGGGCGTGAGCGTGAAAGACGCATGGAGGTTCGATTGAAACGAGAGATTTTAGGGATTCAGTTTGACGATCTGGATCGGGAGGAAGCCGCCCGCCGGGGGGCGGAGCTGCTGGATGAAGACCAGTTCCACTATGTGGTCACCCCCAACCCGGAATTTATTCTGGCCTCGGAGAAGGACCCGGAGTTTCAGCGGGTGCTCAATGAGGCGGACCTGGTGCTGCCGGACGGCATCGGGGTCATTTACTCCGCCAAGATCCTGGGCACTCCCCTGAAAGCCCGGGTGGCGGGAATCGAATTTGGAGAGGATATGCTTGCCTGCCTCAACCAGCGCAAGGGACGGCTGTTCCTGCTGGGAGCCAAGCCCGGCGTGGCCGAGGCCGCGGGGGAGAAGATCCTGGAGCGCTACCCGGACATCGTGCTGTGCGGCACCCAGGACGGATATTTCAAGGACGAGCAGAGCGTGCTGCTGAAGGTGGCCGCCGCCCGGCCGGATCTGCTGTTTGTCTGCCTGGGGGCTCCCAAGCAGGAAAAGTGGATGGCCCGGTGGGGCAAGCATACCGGCGCTCGGCTGGCTATCGGTCTGGGGGGCGCTCTGGATGTGTTTGCGGGCAATGTGAAGCGCGCCCCTGAGTCCTGGCAGAAGCTGGGCCTGGAGTGGGCTTACCGTCTGGTGCGGGAGCCCCAGCGGGCCGGGCGCATGGCCAAACTGCCCCTGGTGCTGGTGAAAGCTGCCGGGGAAAAGGTAAAAAGGAAATAACTGGGGGGCAGCGTGTTGTCCCCCAAGATCCGGTGGAAGAGGAGGTTTTCCATATGGTGTATATTCTGCTGGCAGAGGGCTTTGAGGAGTCTGAGGCCATGGTGCCCGCCGACCTGCTGCGCCGGGCGGGAATCGAGACGGCCCTGGTGGGGCTGGAGCCTGGACTGGTGAAAGGCAGCCACGGCATCGCTGTGCAGGCGGATATGACCTTGGGGCAGATGGACCTGTCCCGGGCTGAAATGATCGTTCTCCCCGGCGGACTGGCCGGGGTGCGGAACCTGGAGAAGCAGTCCGGGCTGGGGCACATGATCCAGCTGGCCCTGGAACAGGAAATCTGGGTGGCCGCCATCTGTGCTGCCCCCACCCTGCTGGCCAAGCGGGGCTTTTTAGAGGGGAAAGCGGCGGTGTGCTACCCGGGCATGGAGGACAAAATGGCCGGGGCCAGGCCCCAGATGGACCAGAAGGTGGTCGTGGACGGGAAAATCATTACCGGCCGGGCTGCCGGCTCCGCCTTCGACTTCGGCCTGGAGTTGGTGAAGGCCCTGGCTGGAACAGAAAAAGCAGAAGAGGTGCGCCATGCCATCCACTATTGATTTGGAAAAAAAGCAGCTGCGGGGGGAAGTCCGCCGGCAGCTGACCGCCATGGACCCCCAGGAGCTTGTCCGGGGGGATACGGCTTTGTTTGAGCGCTTTCTCGCCCTGCCTCAGGTGCGGGAAGCCAAGACCATTTTCGCCTTTTGGGGCATTGCCGGCAAGGAACCGGACACCAAGCGTCTCATTGCCCGGCTGGTGGAGGAGGGGAAGGTCATCGGTTTGCCCCGTATGCTTCCCGAGCACCAGATGGAGGTGCGCCGTTATGACCCCAATAAGCCTCTGGTCCAGGTAGGCTTTGGCATTTCCGAGCCGGGAGTGGACTGCCCCCTCCTGTCCAAGGAGGAGATCGACCTTATTTTGGTACCCGCGGTGTGCTATGACCGGCAGGGCTACCGCCTGGGCTTCGGCGGAGGGTATTATGACCGCTGGCTGGAGCACTTTACCGGCTTCCGGGTGGGGCTGTGCCGGAAGGCAGTCCTCCAGGACAAGGTGCCCACCGAGCCCCACGACAGCCGGGTGGACCGACTCATTACCGAGGAGGAGATTCTTTCCTTCTAAAACGCCGGGAACAAAAAATGAGGCGAGGGATCGCTCCCCCGCCTGGCTTTGCTGTGTATCGCGCTTCAGCAGCAGCCGCAGTCGTCGTCACAGCCGCTGTTACGGCTGCTGCCGCAGCCATTGCAGCCGCAGCTGTTGCTGTTGCCGCAGCCGCTGTTGTTCCAGCCGCCGCAGCAGCAGAAGAGGATGATCAGCAGAATGATCCACCAGGAGCCATTGCCGCCCCAACCATTGTTCCCACAGCACATAGTACTTCACCTCATTTCATTTGCGCCGGGACCGTTTTCCCCGCGCTTCTGTACCATTCTATGGCCCCGGCCTGTCCCCGGTGACAGGGGTGGGGCAAAAAATCGTTAGGAGCTGAACCCAATGCCGCAGCAACGTGACTATGAACAGCGAGAGCGGAGGAGCAGCCGTTCCTCCTACGGGGAGGAACGGTCCGCCCAGCGGGAGGAGTCTGCCCGCCGGACCCAGTCCGACCGCCGCAAGCGCAAAAAAACCTCCGCCGGACGGACAGCCAGCCTGGTGCTGCTGTACGTGGCGGGGGTCATCGGGGCCTCGGTCCTTCTGGCCTGTGTGGGATGGATTTTGGCCGGGGATGTGCTGGCCCTGAACAAGGAACCTAAGACGGTCACCATCACCATTTCCAATGAAGATTCCTTTGGAGATGTGGTCAACCGTCTGGAGGACGAGGGGCTTATTGAATATAAGTGGCTTTTCAAACTCTTTGCCGCCATCACCGGCGGGGGAGATGATGTGACTATGGGCACATATACCCTGAATACCGACATGGACTATCGGGCCCTGCTCAGCGGAATGAGCGCCAACTCTGCCACCAAGGCGGAGGTGACCATCACCATTACCGAGGGTATGAACCTCTCCCAGATCTTTGATTTGATGGAGGACCGGGGCGTGGCCTCCAAGGAGGACCTGATGGAGCAGGCGGCCAATTATGACTATGCCTTTGACTTCCTCCAGGACATTCCCCTGGGAGACGCCAACCGGCTGGAGGGCTTCCTCTATCCCGACACCTATCAGTTCTACACCCCCCACAATACCGTCTACGCCATCAACAAGCTGCTGGTGCGCTTTGATGAGGTCTATGATGAGACTATGCGGGAGCAGGTAGCCAACTCCGGCTACAGCCTGCGGGAGATCCTGACCATCGCCTCCCTGATCGAGCGTGAGACTGACGGTGAGGACCAGGATCAGATCGCCTCGGTCATCTATAACCGTCTCAACAATCCCGACGCGGGGACCCAGGGTTACCTTCAGATCGACGCCACCCTGGTCTATATCAACGGAGGCAAGCAGCCCACGGAGGCGGACAAGTCTATCGACTCCCCCTACAACACCTACAAGTACAAGGGGCTGCCCCCCGCTCCCATCGCCAACCCGGGCAAGGAGGCCATCCAGGCCGCACTCAATCCGGCGAGCACCGACTACTTCTACTATGCTCTGGGGGACGACGGAAAGCACCACTACTTCAAGACCTACGACCAGATGCAGTCCTTCCTGTCCACCCAGGAATTGTATAACGGATAAAACCACATACGGGGCGGGGGAGTTGTCCCCTGCCCTGTTCTTTAGGAGAGAACGATATGGGAAAGAAGATTGAACTGCTCGCCCCGGCGGGAGATATGGAGCGGCTGCAAATGGCCCTGGCCTATGGGGCGGACGCGGTCTATCTGGCGGGAAATCAGTTTGGTATGCGCTCCTTTGCCGGAAATTTTGACCCACGGGAGCTGAAAACCGCCGTGGAGCTGTGCCACGGCCGGGGAGTGCGCGTCCACGTCACCTGCAACACCATGCCTCGCAACGACGAGGTGGCACGGCTTCCGGAGTGGCTGGAGTACCTGGAGGAAGTAGGGGTGGATGCGGTCATCCTGGCCGATGTGGGCACCCTGGCCCTCTGTAAGCGCCACGCCCCCCACGTACAGTGCCACATCTCCACCCAGGCCAGCATTGTCAACTACCAGTCGGCCGCCGCTTGGCATGACCTGGGGGCCAGCCGGGTGATCCTGGCCAGGGAGCTGAGTTTAGACGAGATCCGGGAGATCCGGGCAAAGACTCCGAAAGAGCTGGAAATTGAAGCATTTGCCCACGGGGCCATGTGTGTAAGCTACTCGGGCCGGTGCCTGCTGTCCAACTACATGACCGGCCGGGACTCCAACCGGGGGGCCTGCGCCCAGCCCTGCCGTTACCAGTATGCCCTGATGGAGGAGAAGCGCCCCGGAGAGTATTTCCCCGTCTATGAGGAGAACGGGGAGACCTACATCATGAACTCCCGGGATATGTGCATGATCGACCATGTGCCCGAACTGATGGAAGCGGGCCTTGACTCCCTGAAGCTGGAGGGGCGGGCCAAGAGCGCCTACTATGCCGCCATCGTCACCGGGGCCTATCGCCACGCCATTGATGCCGCTGCTGCCGGACAGCCCCTTGACCCGGTCTGGCGGGACGAGGTGGAGCACATCAGTCACCGGCACTACTCCACCGGCTTCTACTTCGGCCAGCCGGGCCAGTATACGGAAAATTCCAGATATGTCCGGGACTGGCAGATCGTTGCCAAGGTCCAGTCCTGTGATGGGGAGGGCAACGCGGTCCTCGCCCTGAACAACAAGTTTGCCCTGGGGGCGGAGCTGGAGCTGGTAGGCCCGGACGTGCGGCCCCAGACGCTCATTGTGGAAGAACTGTGGGACGGGGAGGGAACTCCCCTGACTGAGGTGAAAAAGCCCCAGATGGTCTTCCGTATGAAGCTGCCCCAACAGGTGCCGCCTCTGTCCCTGCTGCGCAGACAGGCGGATCTGAGCCCGCAGTAAGGGGGCGCGGGAATGATCCCTACCTATGAGCAGATGGGAGACTGGCTGGAGGAGATCGCCGCCCAATTTCCGGATTCCTTCTTTGAAGAACTGGACGGGGGTATCCAGCTGGAGGAACAAGCACACCCCGACCTGGACTTTCCCCCGGGTGAGATGTACATAATGGGAGAGTATGTCCACGATCTGCTGGGCCGATATATTCTCCTCTACTACGGCTCCTTTGCCGCCATTCTTGGGGAGGAGGACGAGAAGGTCTGGAAGGACGAGATTTTCGCCACCGTGGCCCATGAGTTTACCCACCATTTGGAGGAGACGGCCGGTCTCCATGACCTGGACGACAAGGATGCGGAGTTTTTGCAGCAGGCTCTGGGGGAGCTTCAAAATTAGAAATTGCGCTCGCCGCCGCAGCGGCAAAATCACTCCAAACACCAGGACAGGAGGAATGCGTCATGGCCCAAGTGACAACCAAACCCACCGGCCGCTTTGCCCCCAGTCCCAGCGGGCGGATGCACATGGGTAACCTGTGGTCCTGCCTGCTGGCCTGGCTCAGTGCCCGGAGCGCCGGGGGAAGAATGGTCCTGCGCCTGGAGGACCTGGACCCGGATCGATGCCGGCGGGAGTACTGTGACCAGGTGATGCGGGATCTGGAGTGGCTGGGTCTGGACTGGGACGGGGAGCCGGTCTGGCAGTCCCGGCGCACCGAGGCATATGCCGAAGCCTTCCGTACCCTGGAGGAGCGGGGCCTTCTTTACCCCTGCTATTGTACCAGGGCTGAGCGCCTGGCCGCATCCGCTCCCCACCGCTCCGACGGACTACAGGTCTACGATGGCCGGTGCGCCCGGCTGACGGCGGAGGAGCGGGAGGGGCTGGAGAAATCCCGCCGCCCTGCCTGGCGGGCTTCTGTGCCGGAAAAATCCATTTCATTTTGTGATTTACTTTATGGAAATTACAGTGAGGATTTGAAAAAAGACTGCGGAGACTTCATTGTCCGCCGGTCGGACGGGGTCTACGCCTACCAGCTGGCGGTGGTGGTGGACGATGCCATGATGGGGGTCACCCAAGTGGTGCGGGGGAGCGACCTGCTGTCCTCCACGCCCCGGCAGCTGTGGCTCCAGGAAGCCCTGGGCCTGTCCCACCCGGAGTACGGCCACCTGCCCCTTTTGCTCTCATCAGAAGGGCGGCGGCTGGCCAAGCGGGATCGGGATCTGGAGCTTGGGGAGCTCCAGCGGCAGTACGCCGCCCCGGAGATCGTGGGGGCGCTGGCCTGCGCCGCCCATCTCATCGACCGTCCGGAAGCCATCACCCCCCAAGAACTGCTCCCTTTGTTTTCCTGGGCAAAGCTGCCCCGGGAAGACCTGGTCTGGCATATGTGGTAATAAAAAACCCCGCCATGATGGAATCATCATGGCGGGGTTTAGCGCTCCTGCAAGGAGTTTCGCCGCCGCAGCGGCGAAATAAAATATGATCCGTCATTTCCCGGGGCGTGTACCTGGGAAATGACACTTCTCGCGAAAGATTGGCCGACAATTTTGGAAAAATCGAGGCGAATCTTTCGTGCAGCCTTTCTCGAACAAGGGGCAAGCCCCTTGTTCGACTTAAACTTAAACTTTGACTTTGACGACCGCCTTGCGGCACTTTGCGGGTTCGCCCACGGCGATGCCGGGAGCATGGGCATCGCCCGGCCAAAGAACGGCAAATTTGCCCGGAGTGAGGATGACCCGGGAGTCGGCGGGGCCGTGGTGGAGCCAGATGTCTCCCTCAGGCCGGGCTTCGGCAATGTCGGTCATGTCCTCCAGGGCGCCTACATCCATGGCCTCGATGCCGGACAGAACGCACTGAATGTCGATGTACTTCTTGTGGGACTCGGGGGTATCGTTGACAGGCTTGCTCTCATAGGACTGGAGGAAAAAGAACAGGTCGTCCCCGTCCACCTCATACCGCTTGTCCTCCATCTGAGAGAAGTCGGTCTCAGCCAGGAGTTTCAGGCCCTTGTACACCCCGGGATGGATGCCCTGATAGGCCTCGATGTGGGCTAAGCTGTCGTAGATCATATCACTTGTCCTCCAACAATTTATTGAGCTCGTGCATAAAGGTGTTGATATCTTTAAATTGACGGTACACAGATGCAAAGCGGACATATGCCACTTCGTCGATCTTTTTCAGCCGTTCCATCACCAGCTCGCCGATCTGGGTGGAGGGGATCTCTCGTTCCATCTGGTTCTGGAGCACCTGCTCGATCTCATTGACCAGTTCCTCCAGAACGTGATAAGGCACCGGCCGCTTTTCACAGGCCCGAATGAGACCGCCCAGGACCTTGTTCCGGTCGAAACTCTGACGGCTGCCGTCCTTTTTTACCACCATCAGGGGCAGGCTCTCCATGGTCTCATAAGTGGTAAATCGCTTGTGACAAGCCAGACACTCACGGCGGCGGCGGATGCTGGCCCCCTCGTCAGCAGGGCGGGAGTCTACCACCTTGCTCTCCAGATAGGAACAGTAGGGACATTTCATGGTCGATACCTCCTATTGTGGTTTATTTCTAATTTACCGAATTATACCACAAAATGGCAGAGGAGAACAAGACCCAGAGCAAAACTTCTCAGAGAAACGCCCTGTGCTATGTCCCGGACTTGGTCACGACCGGGTAGGCAAGACCGGTGGAGGGCGGATAGACGCTTTCACTCTTCCAACATTCGCTTTTGGAATCATAATGATAGATTTTTCCCGGGTAGAGCCGCTGACGGCCGTAAGGGTCGGTGAGAAGGGCGGCTTCATAATAGGTGTGCTCCGGTTCCAGCGTGATGTCCTGGGGAATGCGGAACTCATGGTCTGTACCGGCCTTTGGCTCGTACCAGCATATCGGTTTATCATCCTGAAAGAGTCCCATTTTTGCGTTTAAATCCCACTGGCGAAAGTCTGGATAGCCGCGCTGTGCCGTACCGGGCAGCGAACTGTCCTGGAGGCGGAAGGATATGACGTGGTTGCCGTCGCTGGGAAGCAGCCCATCCCGGAAGGCCAGAGGAGAGGAGGTGCCCACGGACAGAGGGGGAAAGCTCTGGTCATAAAGGTCCTGGAAGTCGCCCAGCGGCTGGACGATGCGCTCCTCCCCAATGAGAAAGACCACTGAGAAGGTGATCTCGTTGGAGAGAGGGGCCACCACCTGGGCGGAAAAGTTGTAGTCGGCATCTAACTGTCCGGGGGTTTCCAGAGTTTTACCGTCGCCCTGGGCCAAAAATAGGGCGGTGGTGCCCTGGGTGTAGTGCTTGGGGACCACCTGGACCTGGAAAAGAGCCGTCCCGGCGCCGGGGTCCATGGAGACAAAGGTCTGTGTGGAAGATTCCACCAGGGAATAGGACTGCGCCAGTGTGTCTTCCACCTGCTGGGTAATGGAGCTGATCTGCTCCTGTACATTCTGGTTTACGCTGCTGACCAGCTGCTGGAGCAGGTCGTATTTATGGGTGATCTGGCTCAGCTGGATGGCCAGCACAAGCACCACCCCGGCCAGACAGGCACCGCCTATCAGGAGGGCGGCCGTCAGACGCTTTTTTCCTTTGGGTGACAGTCCTGTGGGACAGGCGGAGAGATACCCCTCGGTGATCTCCCGGACCATGGCCAACTGCCGGGGAGTGAGCTCCTCGGCGGGGCGAGACTCCTCCTCCACTCCAAGCAGCCACCCCACAGTGACGGAGAACAGGCGGCTGAGGGCGATGAGTTTTTCAATTTCCGGGAGCGAGGCGTCCGACTCCCATTTATAAATAGCCTGCCGGGAGACCCCCAGCTGTTCCCCCAGCCCTTCCTGAGAGAGGCCAAGCTCCTTTCTCTTTTGAGCGATGCGCTGCCCCAGCGTCATAAAAACCGCCTCCTTTCCCCCAGAACATAGCATTTTGGCAAACGATCTGCCACCAACCGGGAGGTGCTGTTTTGTAAACCGGCAGTTTACATCGCTAAAATTATACCAAAGGCTGTTTTTTCGGGCAAGAGGGGTTGGAGATTTCAGGAAGGGCAGTGTCCCAATCCTTCTGAAACTCGGTCATCATGGCCCAGTAGCGCTTGGGCATATGCCCCATGCGGTACTTGGGGTTATATCGGCCCTGGATGGCGATGGTGTCATAGAAGCTGCGCCATAGCTTTCGGTAGGCCAGTTCCGCTTCATCGGGAGGACCAAGCTGAACGTCCTCCACCGGGAGAATGGCCCACTGCTCCGGGCGGGAGAACAGCGCCTCCCGGTGGGTACGGTCGTGGAGGATCAGGTTTTCGCCAGGGTAGCGGCCCCGAAAATGGGGGCGCAGAAGAGGGAGGACCCGGTTTTTGGGCTCGATCTCTCCCGCCAGAATCCCATGGTAGTCAGAGAAGCGGACGAAGCCCTTGTACTGGTGGGCCTCGCCGTTCAAATGCTGCACCGCCCGGCGCACCCGGTCTACGGTGGGGTCAGTGAGGTTGCGCAGAAAGCTTGGGCCTTGGCTGTAGCCCATGCGGAGAAACCGCCACAGCCACAGCTCTTTTTCCGGAAGACAGGTGAGAAAGCCCCGGACGAAGAGGTCCCGCCCCACCCGGCCCAGCTTCCCTTCCAGGGAGCGGTACACCCGCATGGCATGATTCTCATGGGTGAGTATGGTACGCTGGGGATAGAGGGAGCAGCAGGGATCGTCCGGGGTACGGAACTCCACCGGCTCCTCCTTATTGACATAGCTTTCAAACACGCAGGTAAGAAAGCCGGGGAACGTGCCGTCATAACAGCAGCACACCTGGGTCCAGGGCAATTTGGTCACCTCCTAACCCACCGAATCAAACAGGGAGAGCTGCTCCGGCATGGGTTCGGCCAGGGCGGGGGCCTCCAGGGCGATGAGACGGCGCAGCAGTCCGTCCTCGCTGATCTTTAATCCCCTGGGGGCCCGTCCGGAGCAAGTGAGAAAATATTGAGCCCGCTTCAGCACCACCCCCAGGCGCTTGAGTCCCTCGAAGGTGAGCGGGCCCGCCCGCCGGGCGGTGAGAATACGACGGGCCGAGCGCACTCCGATGCCCGGCACCCGCAGCAGGGCCTCGTAGTCCGCCCGGTTCACCTCCACCGGGAAAAAGTCCAGGTGGCGCAGGGCCCAGCAGCATTTGGGGTCCATCCGGGGGTCCAGATCGGGCTGGCTCTCGTCCAAAATCTCCTCCGCCCGGAAGTGGTAGTACCGCAGCAGCCAGTCCGCCTGATAGAGCCGGTGCTCCCGGAGCAGGGGAGGCTGAAAATCCTGGGGGGCGGGGAGAAGGGGACTTGTGGACACGGGCATATAGGCAGAGTAGAAGACACGTTTTAAATGGTACTTATCATACAGGCTCTGGGTGAGGGAGAGGATGTGCCGGTCGCTCTCCGGGGTGGCCCCGACGATCATCTGGGTGGACTGCCCCGCCGGGGCAAACCTTGGAGCGTGGCGGTAGAGCTTCAGCTCCTGCTTGGAGGCGGTGATGCCGTCCCGGATTTGTTTCATGGGGGTAAAAATAGCCTGGCGCCCCTTGTCCGGGGCCAGCCGGGACAGGCTCTGGGCGCTGGGCAGCTCAATGTTCACGCTCAGCCGGTCCGCCAGCAGCCCCAGCCGATGGGTGAGCAGAGGGTCGGCCCCGGGGATGGCCTTGGCGTGGATATAGCCCCCAAAGCGGTACTCCTCCCGGAGAAGGCGCAACGTCTCGATCATCCGCTCCGTGGTGTAGTCGGGATTTTGAATGACCGCCGAGGAGAGAAACAGCCCCTCAATATAGTTGCGCCGATAAAAGCCCATGGTGAGCTCACACAGCTCCCGGGGGGTAAAGGCCGCCCGGGGCAGGTCGTTAGAGCGGCGGTTGACGCAGTACTGACAGTCGTAGACACAGTAGTTGGTCAGAAGTACCTTTAACAGGGAGATGCACCGCCCGTCAGCGGAGAAGGAGTGGCAGCAGCCGGCCATCATGGTGCTGCCCACCGTCCCCGGCCGCCCGGAGCGGTCCAGCCCGCTGGAGGTGCAGGCGGCATCGTATTTGGCCGCATCGGCCAGGATATTCAGCTTGTCCAGCAGCTCCATAATGCTTCTCCCTTCTAATTAGAACGTTTGTACTATTATTATACGAAAAAAGCAGGGACTGTCAAGAGGAAATTTCCCCCTTTTTTCCCCAGGGGTTGACCTGAGGGGGAGGGATGGGTAAAATAATGTAGTTGTGTCCGGGGAGAGCTCCCCGGATATCCCGGATTTGCCGGGAGAGAGGAGAGTATTATGGAAAAACGAGAAAGCTTTTCCTCCCGACTGGGCTTTTTGCTCATTTCGGCGGGGTGCGCCATCGGCTTGGGCAACGTATGGCGGTTTCCTTACATCACAGGCCAATACGGCGGGGCGGCCTTTGTGCTGCTCTATCTGCTGTTTCTGGTTGCGCTGGGTCTGCCGGTCATGTCCATGGAGCTGGCGGTGGGCCGGGCCAGCCAGAAGAGCATGGCTCTGTCCTTCCACGTGCTGGAGCCCAAGGGCACCAAGTGGCACTGGTACAGCTACATCGGTTTTGCGGGCAACTACCTGCTGATGATGTTCTATACCGTCATTGCCGGGTGGCTGCTGTACTACTGCGTCAAGACCCTGCGGGGGGACTTTATGGGCCTGGACGCCCAGCAGGTCACCGGAGAGTTTACCCAGATGCAGGCCGATCCGGTGATCATGGGAGTCTTTATGGTCATCGTGGTGGTGCTGGGTATGCTGGTGTGTGCCCAGGGCCTGCGCAACGGCGTGGAGCGGGTCAATAAGGTGATGATGCTCTGTTTGCTGGGCCTGATGGTGGTGCTGGCCATCAACTCCATTTTGCTGGAGGGGGCAGGCGAGGGCCTGAAGTTCTATCTCCAGCCCAACTTCCGCAACCTGATCTATGACGCCGAGGGCAACTTCATCCTGGGCGAGGCGGTCTTTGCCGCCATGGGACAGGCCTACTTTACCCTGTCTCTGGGCATTGGGGCCATCGCCATCTTCGGCAGCTACATCGGCAAGGAACACCGGCTGATGGGTGAGGCGGTGCGCATTGGCGTGCTGGACACCAGCGTGGCCTTTGTGGCGGGCCTCATCATCTTCCCCGCCTGCTCTGCCTACGGAGTGGCCCCCCAGTCCGGCGCCTCCCTGGTGTTCATCACCCTGCCCAATGTGTTCAACCATATGCCCATGGGCCAGCTGTGGGGCGGGCTGTTCTTTGTGTTCCTGTTCTTTGCCGCCCTGTCTACCATCATCGCCGTGTTTGAGAACCTCATCTCTTTCTGCATGGACAAGTGGAACTGGAGCCGCAAGAAGGCAGTGCTGGTGAACCTGGTTGGAGTGCTGGTGCTGTCCATGCCCTGTGTGCTGGGCTCCAATGTGTGGTCCAATGTGCGGATCTTGGGGATGGATATCTCCACAGTGGAGGACTTTTTGGTGTCCCAGAACATTCTGCCTTTGGGCTCCCTGGTGTACCTGCTGTTCTGTGTGAGCAAGCTGGGCTGGGGCTGGGACAACTTCCTGGAAGAGGCCAACGCCGGCCAGGGCCTGAAGTTCCCCAAGTCTATCCGGTTCTATGTGACCTACATCCTGCCCATCGTGGTGCTGGTCATCTTTGTGCTGGGTTATATCTCGTTCTTTGGGTAAGTCAAATAAGCAGCAAAATGCCCCATGCGCATAGCGCATGGGGCCCTTTTCATATTTTTGTAATCATCTAAAGTAAACGAGAGGGTCCTCAGGCCTCTCGGCGGGTTCTACGGACTGGGCATAGAGCACCACGCCCTCTCCGTCGTACACCTTGGCCTCCTCCCAGCGGATCTCCGCCGTGACGGTGACCCACTCCCCCTTCTTGAGGGAACGGGACTTGTCATACTTGCACAGGAAACCGAAAAAACGGATGTCCTCAGCGCAGCAGGTCATGGCGTTTCGGCCGGGGACAAAGGTGCCCTTGGGCAACTTCATCCCGGTCATGGCCTGGACCTTCATGGTGATGGTCTTGCCCACATACCGCTCCGGGTGCTCCTGAATGTCCAGGTACCAGATGCCGTAGTCCGGGTCCTCCAGGGTGATGTGGTCATCCTCCAGGGAGTAGGGGAGGATGTCCTCTACCTCCAGCTCCTCTCCTTGCTCGTCCTCAAAGACGATCTCGCACATCCGGTTTACCGCCCGGATGGACCGCTTCCATCCGGACATAGGCATATCGGGGGTGCAGCGGTTGAAAAGGACCATGTCTGCCTCGGTGACCATGTCGATGATCATAGACTGCATGTTGTTCAAATACATCTCAAAGGTGGAGCCGTCGATGACGTCGATGGCCTGGTAGAGGCCCCAGCCCTTGGGCAGCTTCAGGTTGCGCAGGATGTCAATGGGCCACATACCGTTGTACTCCAATAAGACCCGCTCGGGCTGGAAGCGCCGGTCCACCTCCTGGAGGAACTCGGTGGTGAGCTGCTCCTGGCTCTCAATGGGCACCAGGCGGCAGTTCCGGTGGGACAGGTGCTGGGGATCATACTCCTCCTCACCGTCCTCGCACATGAGCAGGACGGTACGCTGGCCGTCGTTGAAGTAGTCCATGTTCAGGGTGTCGGTGAGCAGGGTGGTCTTGCCGCTGTCCAGAAAGCCGGTGATGAGATACAGAGGGATACGGGAATCAGGCATATCCATTCACCTCACGAGAGCAGGAACAGCTTCTCCAGCTGCTCCTCCTTAAGCTCGGAGCCAATGACGCACAGCCGCCCGGTGTAGTCGGGAGCGCCCTCCCGGATTTGGAACTCCTCAGGTACCAGGTCGAAGTGGAGCCAGGTCACGCCGTCCTCGCAGGGGAGCATACCCTTTGCACGGAGGATATAGCCGTAGTCCTCCCCCATGGCCAGAGAGGCCAGGATCTCCTGAAGCTCCTCCCGGCTATATTTCCGGGCCGTCTCCCGGCCCCAGGAGGTGAACACCTCGTCGGCGTGGTGATGGTGGTGGGTGGTGGAGTGGATGCAGCTGTCGCACAGCTCACAGGAGGGGCACTCGCCCTCACAGCCCAGCTGGGCGTGGATCTCCGCCAGCTCCTCCTCGGTGTGATGATGGCCGCAGGAGCAGGAACCGTGGTCATGGTCGTGATGGTGATGCTCATGCTCATGGTCGTGGTCGTGATGGTGTTCGTGGTCATGGTCGTGCTCGTGGTGATGATCGTGGTCATGGCAGCCGCAGTCGCAGTGCTCGTCGTGGTCGTGGTGATGGTGCTCGTGCTCGATCTCCTCCATCAGCTCCTGGGCCAGGGAGTGGCCGCCCTCCATGGCGGAGACGATCTGCTTGCCGGTGAGCTGGTCCCAGGGGGTGGTGAGGATGGCGGCTTTCTCGTTCTTGCCCCGCAGCAGGGTCACGGCAGCGTCCAGCTTAGCCTGGGCCATGTTCTGGGTGCGGGAGAGGATGATGGCGCAGGCGTGCTCCACCTGGTTGTTGAAGAACTCGCCGAAGTTCTTCATATACACCTTGGCCTTGGTGGCGTCCACCACGGTGACGAAGCTGTTGAGATGCAGGTTGGGCTCGTCCTTCTGTACTCCCTCCACGGCGGCAATCACGTCGGAGAGCTTGCCTACGCCGGAGGGCTCAATGATGATCCGGTCAGGGGCGTAGTCGGTGAGAACTTTCTTCAGGGCGGTGCCGAAATCACCCACCAGGGAGCAGCAGATGCACCCGGAGTTCATCTCGGTGATCTCCACCCCGGCGTCCTTCAGAAAGCCTCCGTCGATGCCGATCTCGCCGAACTCATTTTCAATGAGGACGAGCTTTTCGCCCTTGAAGGCCTCGTCCAGCAGCTTCTTGATGAGGGTAGTCTTGCCTGCCCCTAGAAAGCCGGAAATAATGTCGATCTTGGTCATGATTTGTCATATCCTTTCCAAAAATAACAATCTGTAATGGTTTAGTCCCAGATGAGGCCGACAGCTTCCATCATCCGGCACAGCATTCCCGCTGCCATTTCCCGGGTGACGCAGTCACCGGGAGCGGCGTTTTCCAGTTGGACGCCCAGCTGATCCAGGTCCCGGGCGGCGCACTGGGCCCAATCGGAGTAATCCTGGTACTCCAGCCACTGTTCCATGGTCAAGGGAGTGTGAGACAGCTCATAGCCGGTCATATTGCACCAGGCGGCAACGCAGGCGAGAACAGTGGTCATTTCCTCATAGGAAATGGTGTCCTCCGGACGGAAGGTGCCGTTTCCATTGCCGGAGAAAAAGCCAAACTGGGTCATAGTAGAAATGGCTGAGGCATACCAGGCGCCCTGGGGGACGTCGGAGTATTGGCTGCTCAAGCGGCTGGGCAGGTCCAGCGCCCCCGTCACCATGGCGCAGAACTCGCCGCGGGTGACTGGTGTTTCCGGACGGAAGGTGCCGTCCTCATAGCCCCCCAGCAGCTGATAGGCGGCCAGAGTGTCAATCTCCCTGGCGTAGGGGCTGTGCTGGGTGTCGGAAAAACCCCGGGAGGTGAAGGGCAGCTTCTCGGCCTGGGCCAGCTGGGCGGGAGCAATCTCTGTCCAGATCTGGGTACCGGAGCCCTTATAGAGCTTGGCGGAAGGAGGCAGGGCCTCCAGAAGCTCGGTAAAGGCGGCCTGGTTGTCCGCTTCCGTGGCCTGAGCCAGGTCCAGGTAGAAGATCTGGCCCGCCAGCTCCAGCTTCAAACAGCCCTCCGCCCGGGCGGGCTTGGGAGCGGTGAGCAGCAGCGCCGCGGTTGGGGTCGATGTCTGGGAGAGCAGCAGGGTGGGCAGCACACCAATGGTGTCATTGGTGGAGCCGCTGGGGGAGTAGAAGCGGTAGGTGGTGATTTTGAACGCGTCCCCGTCAAAGAGCGTGGGATTATTTTCCTGGTCCAGTATGATCTGGGCCACGCCCTTGCCATAGGTCCGGCTGCCCAGGGCGATCCCCGCGCCATAGTCCCGAATGGCGGAGGAAAACAGCTCGGAGGCGCTGGCGGAATTGCCGTCTGTCAGGATGATCAGGGGCTGATCCGTCAGGTCGGAGGAGTCGCTGCCGGCCAAGATCCGGGTATATTTGCCCTGACTGTCTTGAAAATATGCCATGGTGCCGCTGCCAATAAAATAGCTGGCGCTGCGGGCGGCGTCCTCGGTGACGCCGCCGGGGTTGAGCCGAAGGTCCAGAATGAACGGGCGGTCCAGATCGGCATACTGAGTCAGAGCCTGGGCGATGGTCTGGGAGGTGGAATCGCCGAAGCTGGAGCAGGAGAGAACAGCTGCTCCGTCCACCAGGGAGCTGGTGACAGTGGGTACCCGTACCTCCCGGCGCTCCAGGGTCAGTGCCCGGACTTCCCCGGTCTTGCCCGAGCGAACGGTCAGCTCGACGGGGGTACCTTCCGGCCCGGAGAGGGCGGAAATCTGCTCCGTTTCGGAAACAGTGATGCCGTCGATGGACACAATGAAGTCCCCTTGTTCCAGCCCCGCCTCCTCCGCCGGGGAATTGGGCAGAATGGACAGGATCAAAAGGCCATGTTCAGTCACCGCGTTCTGAATGGACACCCCAATCCCCACCAGTGTCTCGCCGTTTACGGAAGTGAGAAATGCCTCATATTCCTCCTGAGAAAAATAGACGGTATAGGGATCGCCCAGAGCAGCCAAAATCTCATCCAGAGAGTCCAGCTCCAGCACCTCTTGGGAGATGCCCCTATAGTAGTACTGGGACAGCAGCTGCTTGGCATCCTCCACCTCCAGCGCGGAGGCAGCGGGGACAGAAAGGGACACGATCAGGGCCAGGGCTGCCAGGATGGAACAGGGCTTTTTCATTGGAACCTCCTTTGTAAACGGGATGAAAGCCTACATGGGACACACGCCGGACGCAATGGCGTGGCGTCCGGCGTGGCGGTGTGGTGTTTAAAGCTTGGGGGTGCGGTAGGTCATCTCCTCCCGCTTGGGTCCGCTGGAAACCAGAGTGATGGGGCAGCCGATGTGGGCCTCCAGGAAGTCCACATAGTCACGGGCCTGCTGGGGCAGGTCCTCATAGCGCTTGCAGCCCCGGATGTCACATTTCCAGCCGGGAAGCGTGGTGAACACGGGCTTGGCCCGCAAAAGGCTGGGGGTGGTGGGGAACATATCGGTGACCTGGCCGTCAATTTCGTAGCCGGTGCACACGGGGATCTCGTCCAGATAGCCCAGCACGTCCAGGCAGGTGAGGGCCACCTGGGTCGCCCCCTGAACCATGCAGCCGTATTTGGTGGCCACGGCGTCAAACCAGCCCACCCGGCGAGGCCGGCCGGTGGTGGCGCCGAACTCGCCCTTGTCGCCGCCCCGGCGGCGCAGCTCGTCCCCGGCTTCGCCGGTGACCTCGCTGACGAAAGGCTCGGTCTGGGAGCCTACGCAGGAGGAGTAGGCCTTGGTGACGCAGATTACGTCCTCAATGGCCGTGGGAGGCACCGAGGCGCCCACACAGCCGTAGCCCGCCAGGGTATGGGAGGAGGTGGTCATGGGGAAGATACCCAGGTCGGGATCTTTCATGGAGCCCAGCTGCCCCTCCAGCAGGAGAGTCTTCCCCTCTTTCAGAGCCTGGTGGATAAAGGCCACTGTGTCCCCCACGTAGGGGCGGATGCGCTCCCGGAGCTGGAGCATCTGGGCCATCAGATCCTCCGCGTCCAGCTTGGGCTTGTGGTAGAGGTGCTCAAAGAGCACGTTTTTCAGCTCCACGGCGGCGGTGAGCCGCTCACGGAGGATCTTCTCGTCAAACAGGTCGCAGACCTGAATGCCGATCTTGGCGTATTTGTCGGAGTAGAAGGGGGCGATGCCGCTCTTGGTGGAGCCGAAGGCTTTCCCGCCCAGGCGCTCCTCCTCATAGGTGTCCTGGAGCACATGGTAGGGCATCAGCAGCTGGGCCCGGTCGGAAACGATGAGCTTGGGGGCGGGCACGCCCTGGCTGACAATGCTCTCCAGCTCGTTTACCAGCTTGGACACATCCAGCGCCACGCCGTTTCCAATCACATTGGTCACGTGGGGATAGAAGATGCCGGAGGGGAGGATATGCAGTGCGAAGCGGCCAAAATCATTGATAATGGTATGCCCCGCATTGGCCCCGCCCTGAAAGCGGATGACCACATCGGACTGCTGGGCCAGCATATCGGTGATTTTGCCCTTGCCCTCATCGCCCCAGTTGGCGCCTACAATTGCTTTTACCATAGTTGTTACCTCCGCGGACCGGGATTCGCAACCGGGAGGGTTTGCCTTATCCGGCCCTATGTAACAGCGGTATTATACTGCTTTTTCCCAGGAGGCGCAAGGGGGAAGTGGTTGAAAACATCACAAAACAGGGTCAGAAGCTGGGATTTGCTCCGGTTAAATGTGCCTGTTTCAGGTCCAGGCTTTTTGTGTAAAAATCAGAAAAATTAAGAAATGAACTTTGGGTTTTCCATTGACAAACCCTGTGGAGACTGTTATACTCTTAGTGTAACTATTAAGAATTATTCGCATTAATAAAAGCGATCATAAATTTAGGAAAGTGAGGAAATTTACCATGCCTGAACTGAAGGGAAGCAAGACTGAGCAGAACCTGTGGACCGCCTTTGCCGGGGAGAGCCAGGCCCGGAACA
>CALWOP010000017.1 GCA_944383195.1 uncultured Oscillospiraceae bacterium | reverse complement strand
CCGGTCATGCCGGTGATGGAGTTGTCCAGAATGATGACGGTGGAGTTGGACTGGTTGTAGGCGATGTTGGCAAGGCCGGTCATGCCGGAGTGCATGAATGTGGAGTCGCCGATGACGGCCACGGTCTTGCCCTCGCTCTCCTCTCCCAGTGCCTTGTTAAAGCCGTGGATAGCGGAAATGGAGGCTCCCATGCACAAGGTCATATCCATGGCGGACAGGGGAGCCACGGCACCCAGGGTGTAGCAGCCGATATCGCCCAAGACGGTACACTTGTTTTTATTTAAGGTATAGAACAGTCCCCGATGGGGGCAGCCGGCGCACATGACCGGAGGCCGGGGAGGAATGGCGTCGGAGAGGGCCTTGCCGGTGTGGACGGTGCCGCCCAGCTTCTGAGCCACCAGATTCTGGGAGAACTCTCCCTCCATGGGCAGAGCGTCCTTGCCGGTAACCTCCAGGCCCAGGCTGCGGCAGTGGTTTTCCATGATGGGGTCCAGCTCCTCCACCACCACAAGCTTCTCCACCTTGGCGGCGAAGTCCCGGATAAGCTTCACGGGCAGGGGGTTGGCCATGCCCAGCTTCAAAACGGACACGCTGTCACCGAAAACTTCTTTCACATACTGGTAGGAGGTGGAGGAGGTGATAATCCCTATCTTGGTTCCGCCCATCTCCACACGGTTGATGGGAGCAGTCTCCGCCCACTCCTGAAGCTTCCGGGTCCGCTCCTCCACCACCGGGTGGCGGCGGATAGCGTTGCCGGGCATCATCACATACTTGGCAATGTTCTTCTCATAGGCCACAGCTGGCTTCTCCACCCGATCCCCGGTCTCCACCAGGGACTGGGAGTGGGCCACCCGGGTGCACATCTTCAGCAGCACCGGGGTGTCAAACTTCTCAGACAGCTCATAGGCCAGCTTGGTAAACTCCAAAGACTCCTTGGAGTCGCTGGGCTCCAGCATGGGCACCTTGGCGGCGATGGCGTGGTGGCGGGAATCCTGCTCATTCTGGGAGGAATGCATCCCCGCGTCGTCCGCCACGCCGATGACCACGCCCCCGTTCACTCCGGTGTAGGACATGGTGTACAGGGGGTCGGCGGCCACATTGAGGCCCACGTGCTTCATTCCGCAGAAGGAGCGCTTGCCCGCCAGGCTGGCGCCAAAGGCCACTTCCATGGCTACCTTCTCGTTGGGGGCCCACTCGCAGTAAATTTCATCATACTTGGCCGCTTCCTCGGTGATCTCGGTGCTGGGAGTACCGGGATAGCTGGAGATCACGCAGCATCCCGCTTCATACAGTCCCCGGGCAACGGCGGCGTTGCCCAACATCAGTTCTTTCATGTTGCTTCCCTACTTTCTAACATCCGCAGATTTTTTACTCTTCCGTTTTGTTTCCCAGGCCCTCCCGCAGGATGACCTCCTGCATGACGCCCCCGGCGCCGTTGTCCAGCATGGACCGGCGCACCCGGCTGATGGTGGCGCTGCTGGCGCCGGTCTTCTCCAGAATGTCCAGATAGACCAGCCCCTGCTGGAGGTAAACCGCCACGTCAAATCGCTGCTCCAGAGAACGCAGCTCCGTGGGGGTACACAGGTCGTCAAAAAACCGGCAGCACTCGTCCAGGTCCTTCAGCTTCAGGATCGTCTCATACAGGGCCATGCTTCGGAGGCGTTTATCCAATTTCGCCATGGTACCACTCCTTTTCCCCAAGGGGGTAATTTACTCCCTTAAAGTGTAGCACACAAAAGCGTAAAGGTAAAGGGCCTTTCCCAAAAAAGGGTACAAAAAAACCCCTGCCTGATCCGCCATGGATCAAACAGAGGACGAGAAATTCCGTTCCCGCGGTACCACCTCTATTTGCCGCACCCTCACAGATGCAGCCTCAGCAGGTATCCAACAATACCCCGCCTCTGTAACGGGAGGCCCCGTTCCGCTCTACTTAGCCACCTGGCCGTTCCTCGGACAGCTCGGAAGATGAAATTTCAAACGCACAGCCGTGCCCCTCGCACCAACCGGGAACTCTCTGAATCAGCTCGATCTGCGTTTTACTTTGTCTTCGTCAACGCCTTTGATAGTTGCATTATACACCTCGTTGCATATTTGTCAAGAAAAATTTTTGATCTTTTTTCTTCCCCTTTTCTTTTATTCCTGAAATCTTCCAGGCACCCCTTGACTTTTTTCCAAAAATCAGTTATGATACTTCAACAGTTTAAAGCTTAAACTCAGCGAAGTGTTTCCGGGCCCCGCCCGGTTTGAAAGGAAGGAACGGCTATGCCTATTACTGATTTGCTGGAGCGCAACAGCAAGCTCTACGGCGAGGAGAGCGCCCTGGTGGAAATCAACCCCGAAATTCAGGAGCAGCAGCGGGTGACCTGGAAGGAGTACGAACTCATCCAGCCCACCTCCTCCGCCCCCTACCGCCGGGAGATCACCTGGTCTGTCTTTGACGAAAAGGCCAACCGGGTGTCCAATATGCTCTTGGGCCGGGGCATTCGAAAGGGGCAGAAGGTGGCCATTTTACTGATGAACTGCCTGGAATGGCTGCCTATTTACTTTGGAATTTTGAAGTCCGGGGCCATTGCCGTGCCCCTGAACTTCCGCTATACCTCCGAAGAGATCGACTACTGCCTGAAGCTTGCGGATGTGGACGTGCTGTTCTTCGGCCCGGAATTTATCGGTCGTGTGGAGACCATCGTACCCAAGATCTCCCACCAGATGCTCCTCTTCTTCGTGGGGGACACCTGCCCCTCCTTTGCCGAGGACTACCACCGGGCCACCGCCAACTGCTCCTCCATGGCCCCCAAGGTGCTCATTGACGACGAGGATGAGGGCGCCATCTACTACTCCTCCGGCACCACCGGCTTCCCCAAGGCCATTCTGCTCAAGCACCGCTCCCTGCTCCACGCCGCTCGCATGGAGGCCATCCACCACGAGACCACCCACGAGGATGTATTTTTATGCATCCCCCCGCTGTACCATACCGGGGCAAAAATGCACTGGTTCGGCTCTTTGTTCACCGGCAGCAAGGCCGTGCTCCTGAAGGGCAACTCCCCCCAGGCCATCTTTGAGGCCGCCTCCTCCGAGAAATGCACCATCGTGTGGCTGCTGGTGCCCTGGTGCCAGGATATTCTGGCCGCCCTGGACCGGGGGGATCTGAAGATCGAGGACTACCACCTCTCCCAGTGGCGGCTTATGCACATCGGCGCCCAGCCGGTGCCCCCCTCCCTCATCAAGCACTGGATGAGCTACTTCCCCCACCACAAGTACGACACCAACTACGGTCTGTCCGAGTCCACCGGCCCGGGCTGCGTCCACCTGGGTATGGACCACATCGACAAGGTGGGCGCCATCGGCGTCCCCGGCTACGGCTGGGAGGTCAAGGTCGTGGATGAGCAGGACGTCCCCGTCGCTCCGGGCGAGGTGGGTGAGCTGTGCGTCAAGGGGCCGGGGGTGATGGTGTGCTACTACCAAAACCCCGAAGCCACTGCCGAGGTCCTGAAAGACGGCTGGCTCCACACAGGCGACATGGCCCGCCAGGACGAGGACGGCTTCTACTTCCTGGTGGACCGGAAGAAGGACGTGATCATCTCCGGCGGTGAGAACCTCTACCCCGTCCAGATTGAGGACTTCCTCTCCGCCTACCCCAAGATCCACGATGTGGCCGTCATCGGTCTGCCCGACAAGCGCCTGGGCGAGATCGCCGCCGCTATCATCCAGATCAAGGACGGCATGACCTGCACCGAGAGCGAAATCAACCAGTTCTGCATGGACCTGCCCCGGTACAAGCGCCCCCGGAAGATCATCTTTGCCGACGTCCCCCGCAACCCCACCGGCAAGATCGAAAAACCCAGGCTGCGGGAAAAATACTGCGGCGTGCGCCTGGTGGAGGCCCAAAACAAGGCCTGATTTCCCCTATACACCAAAATCCCGTGGAACCCCAAGGTTCCACGGGATTTTTTGTCATCAAAGAAGTGCTTTAGTCCACACTGGTCTCCAGCTCCGTCCAGCTGAGCTTCTTTTCCTCAATGGACTGCCAGGCCGGAAATTTGACCTCCAGTTCCTCCCAAGTAAGAAACCAGAATTTGTATGTGATCCCCAGATGGGCGGGCAGGATATCCTCAATGATCTTCTTCAGCTCCTGAAATCCCGGCGGTTCTCCGCCGATGCCCGGGAAGAAGACGGCCACCTGCCCCACTCCCAGTTCCTTGACCAGGGCGGGTACACCGCAGCCGGAGATGGTGTCGTTGATGGCAGCCAGGGTGAAGCTGTCTCCACCAATGCGCAGCAGAGCGGCCAAGGCCGCCGCCATCGCCTGGGGGGCATCGGCCACCGGCCGCCGCGCCAGCAGACGGGCAATGTTCTCCAGGCCCCAGTCCCTGGCAGTTACCAGAGAGCTCTCCCGCTGTACTTCCTCCAGATACTCCATGCAGTGGTCCAGCGCCTCCCCCTGGGCGTTCAGCTCTCCGCCGTTAAAGGGGGCGTTCAGGTCGTAGACCCCCAGGGGCCGCAGCAGCTCCCGCAGATAGGAAGCGTGGCTCATGTCATCCCCTCCACAGTCAGGGTGCCCAGCGTGGGCAGCACATCCGCCCCTATCGCCAGATCGGAATCCGGCGACAAAACTGCATAATTTTCCACTCCCTCACAGCTGTAAATGAGATTTCCAAGCCGGGCCAAAAGGATATCCTGGCCCAGGAGTTTTCCGTCAAACCAGCTGCGCAGGGCCTGTTCCACCTGGTTTTTCACCTGCTGGCTGTCCCAGCCGCCTTTGGCCTCCACCTGAACGGACACGTCCACTCGCTTCACCTCAGGGGCGCGCACCTGCACATCCACAGCGATCTCCCGCCGCTGTTCAAAATACTCCTGGAGCTGCCCCAGCAGCTCCTCATCCGGTACGCCCGCCAATGTGGCCGCCACCACATCCACCGACCCTACGCCCCGGGGTCTGGGAATGGCCACCGCTGCGGCCACCCGGTCAAAGGACAAAGCCCCTTGCTCATAAAAAGCGGCATTGGCCCCGTTGGGCAGGCGGCGAAAGGTGTCCAATATCCGCTCCCGCAAGGCCTCATCCCCCTCTCCATCTGCCCCTCCCACGCAGGGCTGCGGATTGGTGCAGGCGGAGATCCCGATGGGGGCAACTGCCATGGATACGATGGTCCCCGCAGCTACATTGCCCGCCACACCGGCCTCCAAAGCCCGAACAGGGGCCTCCACAGTCATCTCCCCGGCGGATAATACCACGTCCTTTGTGGTCTCAAAGCGGATCAGTCCCGCCGTCATACACACCGTCCCCCCGGGGATCTCCCGGTCTGATTCCGAGGTCTCCCCGGCAGAAAACCGCACCGTCCCCTGAGCGGCTACCGGCGCCTTGCGCTCCAGGCTGCGCAGCTGTGCGTGGTAGTCCAGATACTCCCCCTCGGCTGTCTGAGGAAATGCCTGCCGGGCCACCCAGTCCGCCTGGATGTACAGGGAATAGATCTGCGCCGCCAGGGCATACATCCGGGCGGAAAGGTCGGTTCCCTCTCTGGGCTCCAGCCCGGTATATGTCCCAAAGGAGCTCAGCAGCTCCCGATAAATTTCCTCCATGGTCTTCACAATTTCTCTCCTCCCCCTACAGCTTCACCTGCCCGGTGAGTATTTCCCCCTGCCACAGCAGCTTCACGGTCAGAAGTCCTCCCTCTCCCTGCTGCTGAAGCTCCACGGACTGTACGCTCACCCCCTCCTCTCCCAGCGCCTCAGCCACATATTGTTCGGCCAAAGCCTGTCTGGCGGAGGGCTTTTCCCGGCTCAGCTGGTAGAGTCTGCTGCCCAGGCCAGGCAGGAAGGGCAGGGCACCCCGCCGGGCGGCAAGCCGGAACAGTGCTCTGGCCAGGACCTCTTCCCGGCCGCCGGCGCTGAGCAGGCCGCCGCCCCCATCGGGTATATAGTCGCCATGGTTCAATATACGCTCCATACTGTTTCCCCTTAGTCCACAATTTCCAGCACGATCTGGGTGATGATATCCTCCAAAGTCCGGCCATTGATGACCACCTGGCCCTCCAGTTCCACCTGCTCCGTCCCCAGGCGCAGGGAGCAGTCCACGCCTTTCAGCTTCACCTCTCCCGGCCCCAGGTCATCCATCTGCTGCTGGGTGCCCAGAACACAGGGGTTTTCTCCCTGGCTGCCTGTTTTCAGCACCAGCACCTTGTCTCCCACTGTGGGCCGCCAGCTGTAGCCCCCCGGCGTAAAGACCGAGAGCCACCGCCGCTCTCCGCCCAGATTGACCCCTGCCGGGTCGCCTCCCAGGGTGACGGTACCCAGCTCCGCCGCGGCCTCTCTTATGGGCTGCTTTCCCCTCTGCTCCGACATCCACATACCCTTCACCTCATACTGTAAAATCAGGGTCTGCCAGCTCCAGCCGGCTCCAGCAGCCCCCCTCGTCCATGCCTACGCTCACCTGTTCCGCACGATAGATCCCATTCCAGTCCCATTGACTGCGCTGCACCCGAACCAGGTCCCCCGGCCAGGCACAGAAAGGCTGTGCGATGGTGAGTTCCAGCCGCCGCAGCTGTGAGGCGGCCTTGTCCAGCTGGAACTGGCCGGAGTACCGCATAGCCTGATAGCTGCTGCGCTCCGGCATGGTGATGACCCGTCTGGCCCGGCCGCCCCGAGCAAGAAACTCAGCATGATCCACCGTCTCCACCCGGCCGCTCCATCGGTCCCGGACCAGCACCTGGGACAGCACTCCATACCGCCTGTCTCGCTGGCTCAAGGCGGTGATGGGGGCCCCATCCCCCACCAGCCGCTCCTGACTGTCCTGCCAACCCGTCAGCACCAGCCGGCCCCGGCGGTCAAACCGGGGCGCCACGCCCCCATAATACCGGGCAAACTCATAAACTACCGACCATTCGCTGCTTCCGGTGGCCACGGAAAACCGGGCCACCGGAGGCAGATTTGCCCCCGGCGCCGTTTTGATCCCATAGGGAGTCACATGGTCCCGGAGAATATCCGCCTGGGTGGCCGAGATATAATCTTGGCCCAGAGCCTCATTGTCCAGCAGCAGAGCGGCCATTCCCCGGCCCGACACCTCCAGCAGACGTCCCTGGGCGGAGATGGCTACCTCGCACTCGTCCACCACCCCACAAAAGACCTGTTCCCCCTCATGCCACGCTTCAAAGCGCACCCAGTCTCCGGGGCGGGTGGTGTTCTCCTCGTCCCAGGTACAGCGCAGCCAAAAGCTGTCGCAGGGCACCCCGGCGGTATAGTCAAACCGCCAGGCCAACAGGTTGGGCAGGGTCCATCGAGTCCCCTGTACATCAATCACATAGCCCGTCAACGCACCCGCACCTTCTCTCCTGGCCGGATCAGGTTGGGGTTTTTGATCTGAGGGTTGAGGGCAACCAGCTCTGACAGGGACAGGCCGTACCGCACGGCCAAATCCCACAGAGTATCCCCTTTTACCACCTGGTGATAGGCTGCCGATGCCCCTGAACCATTGCCTGCTTGCTGGACGTTCGTCTCCCCGGAGGTCGTATCTTGAACGGCCAGGCCCGTATACCAGCTGTCATCCTCCCAGAACGAAAAGGAGTAGCGCACATAGTCGGGCCTTGGCTCCTGCTCCAGGCGCAGGGAGACGAAATAGGCGTTGGCCGCCTGCCAAAGGGGGTGGATCAGCAGCCCCGGTCCTGCGTCATAAAACACATTGGCCAGCTGTCCAAACTGTTCGTAGGCGTCCTCCCCCACAAACTCCCCCTCACCCTCCATGATCCGGTTGGTCCGTCCCAGATCCTGGAGCCGAAACAGGCCGAACGGGGTCTTGTGTACTGCCATTTTCCGCTCATAGTCGATGGAGTACACCCTGGGATTGTGGGGCCAGGTATAGCCTTTATACCGCATGGGTGACAGATCCATGGGTATGCCTCCTTTCAGTAGAGATAAAATCCGCCGTCATACCGGCGGCTGTCCCGACGGAAAGCCCGGTCCGCCCGCTCCGCCCAGGTCAGCTCCCCGACGGATGGCAGCAGCTCCCGGCTGCCGGGAACAAGTCTTTCCTTCCCGCCCGCCAGGGGCATCGGGTCAGACCCATGAGAGACCCGCCCTGTTTTTTCGTAAATGGGGTATCTCCCTCCGGCCAGCTGTTCAAGGGGCTGGAATGTGGGTTTCTCCCCTCCCGTCCCAGGGTTTTCTCCGATCCGGAACCAGACTCTGTCCTGCTTTTTCAGCTGCTCCAGCAGAAAAAGTTCTCCCTCTTCGCTCTGCCGCCGGGTCTGCTCCGGTAAGGGGGCCGTTTTTTCTGCTTCCCACTCCGGAGACGTGGAAAGACCTTGGGTCTCTTGTGTCTTCCGTTCAGGCCGCTCACCGCTTCCCGCCCGGTTTTCCTGACGGATGTCCGTGTGCTCCTCTCCGTTTTCCCCTGCCCGGCGAACCAGGGAGGACAGGGCCCGCTCCAGGCGTTTTGCCTGCTCCAGCAGAGCGTCTTCCTCCTGGCCCGGCAATTCCAGATAATCTGTCACCGGCCCTGCCCTCCTTTCAGCTGCTCAAACCGCTCCCGGTCAAAGGAGGGGTTTTCCATCCCCTCGCCGCCGTCTTTTCCCCCGCCGCATACAGGGCAGCGCTCCTCCAGGGCCCTGGCCCTGCAAGTGGGACACAGCTGCTCCAGCCGCTCCTCTCCGTCCAGCACCTGGTTTACCAGGCACCACAGGTAGTCCCGGTCTTTCATGTTTCTGGCCCGTTCTTCGGTAGGCAGGGCGTGGAACGCCTTCAGTACCCGCCACCTCAGCCGCTGGTCCGGGTCATTTCGGAGTTTTTTTTTAGCTTCTCCAGCTCCTCTTCCCCCAGTCCCAGCTCCGGGTCGTTTTCCCGTTTAAATTCGCTCCACTTCCGGGCCAAAGCGGCAATTTCCTCCACTGTCAAAGCGGCCAGTACCGCTCGGCCGTCGGGAAAGACCGGGGTGTGATCCTCGCTTTTTTCCAGCGCCCTGGCCAGCAGGCAGGCGTTGGAACAAAGGGCCCGCTCCCGGTCCTCCTGGGCCAGTTCTCCGGCCTCCCGACGGGCCTGAAGCACCTCCAGGGCGGAGAGAAGCCGCAGATCCATTCCGTTTTCCAGCTCCATCCGATCCCGACCGGCCAAAATGGACCAGACCATCCCTTACACCTCCGTCTCAATGCGCCGGGAGGCCACCAGCGTGACCTTCTCCAGCACCATGCTGCCGATGGTGGCATTTTCCTGGATGGAGCTCCACTGACAGTCGGAGTAAATGATCTTCCGGTCCGGCTTGCAGATGACCAGAGAGAAGCCGTCCAGGGAATAGAAATCCACCCCGTCCCGAATGGCCTCGTCGGTGGCGTACAGCCTGGTCAGTTCCACCACGTGGGCGGCCTGACCGGGTACCGTGGCCACCGGCTCCGACTCACCGAAGGCCTCCACGGCAATGCTGCTCTTCGTGGTCTTGGCAGTGTAGCTCTGCACCACCGCCAAGCGCACACCGTCGGCCTCCAGATAGATGTCGCTGCTGGTGGGAAATCCTGCAATGCTCATTTTCTACCTCCTTTTTTGGGCTTATACCGTAATGTGGGCCGTAAGCCAGATCTGATTGAGGCCGTGGGCCACGGTAAAGGAAAACTCCACCAGGCACCGGGTGGCATCCTCCGGGTCAGCCCTCACCGCCACATCCTCATAGCCGGTGATGATCTCCCGGCTGAGCTTGTTCTCCAGCTCCAGCACCACCTGGGAGCGAATGGCCCCCTGGCTCTGCTGGGTGTTCTTTGCCCGTCGGAACTTGCTGCGCAGCGCGGCCCGCAGACCGGGGATCACATCATCCACCACCCGGATGGTGGCCAGATCCCGCCAGGTACTGTCGATGCTCTCTCCGGACATGGTGCGGGTGGTCACCCCCCGCACCACGCTCACCGCGCCTGCCACGTTCTCCACAGGCGTAACGCCGCCCAGGATCAGCAGATCCAGCTCATTGTCCTCATATCGCTGGGACAAGCCGTAGAGTCCCAGCAGCTCCGCGCCGCCCAGAGGGACGGCCGGGTCGCTCTCCCCGGCAATGACTCCTGCCACTGCCGCAGCCAGAGAACACCCCGTCCGACTCTCTCCCTCCTGATCCACACAGCCGGGCGCCACCAGGATCATCCGCTCACAGTTGAGGTTTTTGGCCCGAGCTGTTAGCTCCTCCACGCTCTCATCCGCCGCCCCGGCCGCCACGCCCAGCCGCTCCCTGCGCAGCTGGGAAGCGGAGATCACGCTCTGCTTCAGTCTCTGATGGACCGACTCCTGGGTGCTGTCGCAGACGACCAGGGCCAGGTCTTCTATCCCGGCCAGCAATGTAAAAGCCGGCTCATAGCCGCTTTCATTCTCCACTGGAACCGCCACCACGCCAGAGGCTCCGTTTTTCAGAATCAGGCGAATCAGCTCCGCCATGTCCTCTCCGCCGGTGGAACCGAAGGTAGTCACCGCCTGATCGTAGCTGGTGATGGTCTGTGCTACCCCGGCCCGGGCCATGGTATTGACAGCCACAAGGCCCACCAGACGGCCGCTGCCGCTGCCGCTGACCACCGTGGATGCGTCGTAGGAGGAATACACCCCCGGACGCTGATGTACCGTAATGCTCATGGTTTCACCACACCTCGCAATTCAAAATCAACAAATTCGCCGCCGCTGGAAACCGACGCGCTGAGATAGGCGGTGCACACCGCCTGGACGGGCCGTTTGAGACGTCGGCTCTCCCCATCGTACTGGGTCTGGCCGCAGGAAAACTCCTCCACCCGCAGCCCCTCCGGCTCTCCCAGGATCAGCGCCCCGGCCAGCTGGTCAAACGCCTGCTGCACCGCCTGGCCGTCCTCTCTCTCCCCGGCGTAGATATCAAGCCCCAAGGTGATTTTGGCTTTTTTCCCATATACATCTTCCCAAAGGCCCTTCTGCTCATTGAGCCGCTCCCCCAGGTAATCCTGAAATCCGGCACTCTGGGCCTGACAGCCCCGGAGGGAGACCACCACCACAGGCCCCTCCTCTTTTCTGGGGCTCATGGGCCAGGCGGTGACAGCGGCCACCCCCTGACTGACCAGGTAGTCGGCCACCGTCCGGCGGATCTGTTCCATCCCCGCGCTCACAGCGTCACCTCGTCTCTTGGGCACAGCACCGCCCACCAGTAGGGACAGGCGCCCTGCCCCACCTTATGGGCATTGCGCACCCGGTACTGCCTGCCCTGGCACTCCACCAAAGTATCCACATCCACCGTCTGGTCGGGGGGGCCCAGGTATAAAAGCTTTTCCTGGCTGCTCAGCCCAAGGGGGGTGGGCAGCTGCTGGGTTTTGCTCTCCTCCAGCACCGGCTGGAGGAGAGCCCGCAGAGGAACTGCCTCCTCTCCTCGGTATAACATGACCTGCTGGCCGTAGCGGTTTAAAATCCCCCGCCACTCCCGCTCCATCATCCCTTCACCCCCCGAAAGCAAAAACCCGTCTCTCCCAGCCAGGGAGCAAGCAGGCGCATGGCCTGGTCATGGCGTTCCCGCCCCGATCCGGCCTCTTTCCGGATGGTAAGATCCCCTGCGGTAAAGGAGGTCACATTCTCCATGGAGCCGCTGCATACCTCCAGGGCGTCCAGCACCAGCATGGCAGCGGCCAGCGGAAACGCGCAGGAGCAGTCCTCCGGCTGTACGCCTGGCTTCAGCCGTCTGGCCAGGTCACGCTCAACTGTCTGTGCCAGGAGAAGCAGCAGCTCCTCCTGGCCTTCCCCGGCTCCCATCTCCCTGCACAGGGCCACGATCCGCTGGGTCATGTTCAGACCTCCAGCACCCGGCTGGCCTCGGGGAAAACCTTGGCAAAGCCGCTGATGGTGGTGATGGCCGCCCGCTCCAGCTGGCGGTCAATGAGCTTGTCATACTCCACCATCACATCGCTGCCCTGCACCATTTCCAGAGCAAAGCGCTTGTCCAGGCCGATGCAGGTGTTCTCGGGCAGCACGCTGGTGCGCAGCAGGGTAGCCCCCAGGGGGGTGGTCAGCTTGCCGGTGCCCTGGAAGTTCAGGCCGGTGAGGGGGTTTTGGAACTCGGTGAGCTTCAGCAGCTTTACCATCACATCCCCGGACACCAGCAGGGCGTTCATCTCATAGGGGTCAAACTTGGCCCAGAAGTTCACCAGATCGTCATAGGTGAGGGTGCCGCCGGCAGCCACATTGTCCACAGGCGCGGCGTTGTCGTTGCCGTCACCGTGCATGAGCACATCCACCGCATCGGCCAGCAGCGTGCGGGAGATGTGGGCGCCCATCTGGCGCAGAGTGACGGAGAAGAGGTCCAGCTTCTGGTAGCGCACCGCCTCGTAGCTGGCCACCAGCATACGTCCCCGCTTGCGCAGCTTCACCAGGTTGGACTGTACCTTGATGGTGGTGGAGGGGATCTGGGCGCCCTCGTCCACATACCGCAGCTCTTTCTCCTCCCCGCCGGCCTGGGCGGTGATAGAGCGGTAGTCCATGCCGTCAAATCGGGTGGTGGCGGCAGTGATATGGGGCAGCAGGTCCCCCTCCTCCATGCCCTGGCGCACGGTGCGGGCGATGTACTCAGGGAAGAGGACGGCGGAGTCGGCGGTGCGGAAAAACTTCTCCACCACATCGCTGCCCGCGCCCTTCACTTTGATGTCAAAGCGCTTGAGCTGACGCTGAAAGGCGTCCAGCCCCTCCAGGCTGGTGCCCTTGTAGCGCTCACTGGGGTCCTGGCTCTCCAGCACCTGGGTAAAGGTGCGTCCGGCCTCCTGATACATCCCCTTGTCCAATTTCAGATTGTCATAGGAAAAAGACATATTCTCTCGCTCCTTTCCAAATTTACAGGCAGATGACGGCGGTGCCGTCCTCGTCTGCACTGACCACAATGGCGCTCACACCCTCGGCGGCGTTTTTCACGCCGCCCTTGCCGTCGGCGGCCAGGGTGGCCGCCCCCAGAGCCAGGCCTGTGCCGCTTACGGTCACAAAGCCCTTTACCTGCACCCCGGCCAGACCGGCCCGGGGCTCCAGGGCCACGCCGCAGAACTTGTCGCCATCGGTACAGGGGCCCACCTGACCGTTCCCGGTCACCTTGACCACCTGGCCTCCCGTTACCCCCTCATCCACCGCAAAGGTAGCCACCACGGCGCCAATGCCGTCAAAGGAACAATTACTCATTTCATTACCTCCCGTTTTATTTCAATCTGACCGCTCTCCCGGTTTGAAAGAGCGGAAGCTCCCATCACACCAAGAAGGCCCGGTCCGCCTCCCGGGGCTTTGCGGGCTTGTCCCCATAGGACAGCTGAGTTTTCACCGGATAGCGCTCCCCCGCCCTTCGGGCAAAGGACTTTCCCAGCGCCTCAAGCTCCCTTGGAGTGAGCTTGGCGCAGGCGGACTTGATGACCTCCTCCTCCAGACTGCCATCGGCCAGCAGAGCCAGACGTACCAGCTCCCCCCGAAGGTTTTCCAGATAGGTTCGGCCCAGGCGGGCCTCCTCCTCCAGCCGCTCCAGCTCCATACTGCCCTGAGGGCAGCCCTTGACCAGCTCCCTCCAGCTCTGAGCGCTCTTTACCACCCCGGCCATGGGCTGGGCAGGCACCGCCACAAAGGAGAACTCATAGGCGTCCCGCGCCCCCTCCAGGCTGGCATAGCACAGCTGCCCCCCGTACTCCTGGCCCTTCTGGTGGCCGCAGTCGGTCTGGTTGCGGTCGGCGCCGCAGACGGAGCAGACTGCCCGCTCCACGCTGCACCCCACGCTGACTTCCTTTTTAATGCCGCCCTCGATTTCGGCGATCAGGTCCTTGGTGCTGTCGGTACGCAGCATATAGGCGTAGCCTTTCAGCCAGCAGTAGTTGTCCCCCGCCCGGGTCGTCTTGTCAGTTTCCCAGACCACTTCGGTCTTATAAATCCGGGCTGCCTGGCCCCGGGCCGACCACTGGTGGTCAAAGATGCCGCTCTTGCCCACAAACAGCCCGGCCAGCTCCTCCAGCGCCTGTGGAGAAAAGCGCTCATAATCCCGGTCGATCTCGTTGTCGCAAAGCCGCACGGAGAAGGTGTAGATTTCCTCCTCCTTTAACGGCCTTCTGGCCAGGGCTCCAATCAGCGCCAGATCCCCATCTTCCAGGGCCGCCCCCTGGCCGCCCTGGGCCTCTTTGATGACTTTCATACCGTCCCTCCTTGTGTTGTGTCCTGGTTCGTCTCTTGTTTCAGGCTTTCCGCCTGGGCCCGATAGAGCTCCGCCCGTGCCTCCTCGGTGAGGTCCTGAAGGTTAATGTCCTCCCACAGAATTTCCGCTTTTGGGTCGTACCCGTGGAGCTTCAGCCACAGCTCAGCCACGCGGCACAGCGCCGGTTCCACGCTTCGGCGGATGGCAGTGATCTCACTGGTGAGCAGATCCGCCTGCTGAGTGCTCATCCGCTCGGTGGAGGACCAGGACAGCCCCAGCATAAAGGGTGGGATGCCCGTGCGGGACACCAGCTGTTCCAGAATCTGCCGCACCGGCACCTGGCTGTCCAACACCTGGCTGTCCGCACCGATGACCTTGATGTCCACATCTCCCACGGCCACAAAGTCCCGCACGCTCCCGGCGTGCCCGGCCTGCATGGCCGACGACCACTCCTGGGCCAGCAGGCGGCAGCGCTCCTGGGCAAAGGCCTCTTCCCCCTCTCCGGGCTTACAAACCACCGCAAAGCGCAAGTTCCCCGCCCGCTCCCAGTTCTGCCCGGTGGCCTGGAAGATTTTCAGCAGGATTCCCGTCAAAAAGGGCATGGATCGCAGCAGCGACACCCCACAGGGGGCGTCACTGGTGGGCTGGAATGGGGTAAAGAGCAGCAGCTGCTGCCAGGGCAGCTCCCGGTCTTCGCCCACACCCGCCCGGCACAGCCGGAAGTCCAGGGGGCTCTCCCCCACCTTCACCTCCACCTGCTCCGGGTCGGCGCACAGAAGGGCCGCGATCTCCCTGCCGGTCCCGTCCAGCACGATCTCCCCCAGGGCGTGGCCGCAGGTAAACAAATCGTCCAGATAGCGGTCCAGAAAGGACTGCACGCCCCGCTGCCCCCAGCCTGTATCCACCGTGCGAAAAAACTCCTCCAGTCCTCTCTGGGCCCGGGCGTCCCGGCTGCGGACAGTTAGTCCCCCGCACAGTCTGATCAGCTTCCAGATGGCGGCGTCCACAATGGGCACGCCCTCCCGGATGGCCCGGTACAGCGCCATCTCCCCGGTATGCAGGGGGACGTATCGGTCCAGCACCCCAAAGGGCTGCCCGGTACTCTGCCGCACCTGGACCACTGGCGCCGCCGGTTCCTTTTTCCTGCGCTCCCACCATTTCATCCCGTTTCCTCTCTCCCTTCCGTCTTTGTTGTCAAAACTGTCCCCGCTCTACTGTCCCGGCGTACATTCCCCCGGATATGGAGCCCTTTGCCGCCACCGTGGCGGCAAAGTAGCGAATAAACGTCCATGGCGTGGTCGTGTCTCCCCACCCGGCAAGCCGGTCGGGGACCCCTTTCTTTTTTCTTCCTCGGGCGGAATAAATCCGCCCTGCGGCAATTCTCCGGGCCGCGCCCTCCGAATTGACGGCGCTTACCGCGCCGCCCCGCCCAAGGCGGGGAAAAGAACCCGCCCACGTCCTAAAACCGTCCCCGCTCCACTGTCCCGGCGTACATTCCCCCGGATATGGAGCCCTTTGCCGCCACCGTGGCGGCAAAGTAGCGAATCTCGTCCATGGCGTGGTCGTGTTCTTTTTTCACCTTGTCCTGGCCCTGGCTGTCCTCGTCCCAGCGGTAGAGACCAAATTCCCTGATTGCATCCTTGCAGCCCTCGCAGATCACAAGTTTTCCGCTTTTCAGCATCTGAGCTGTGAGACGGATGCCCGAGATCACCTGGTTGTCCGCCTTTTTGACCCGCCACCCCCTGCGGCGCAGCGTTTCACAAAAGCTGGCCGCCGACGGGTCGGCCACCACCGCCTGAATGGTCCTCCCTCCGGCCAGCTGCTCCAGCGCGTCAGCGTACTCCTCGTCGGTTTTCTGCCTGCGCTGTTCCCGGGCGTCGTAGTAATACTCCGCCAAGCGGTACCACACGCCCCTTTGCAGCCCCCACAGCCCCATGGAGGTGGGGTTGGCAGTCCCGTAGTCGCAGGAGATATACCACTGTTCCATCTCCCCTTCGGGCGCCGTTTTCACAAAGCTCTCATCAAAAAAGTCGTACACCAGCCCCTCGGCCGCCACCCACTCTCCCAGCACAAACCGCCGGTAGAAGGTGCCCTGAAAGGTATTGGCATACCGCTCCCGCACCTCTGGAGACAGCCCTGGGTTGTCCATCATGGTAAATTGCAGCCGCAGAGCATTTTTCTCCTCCGCCTTTTTCACCCACTCCTGGTAAAACCAGTGGGCCGGCGATTCCGGGTTGCAGGAAAACCACAGCCGGCTGCCTGTCACCGAACACCGGGCAGCCGCCTGTTCCACAAAGGAGCGGGGCATCAGCGCCACCTCGTCCAACAGGGCCCCGGCCAGTGTGATGCCCTGGATCAGAGCAGCGGAGCTCTCGTCCTTTCCCCCAAAGAGGTAAACGGTATTTTTCCGTTTTCCCAGCCGCACCTCGATGAGGTTTTTGGACAGCTTCTGCTGGCATTGAAACCCCATCTCTTCCAACAGGGGCAGCAGCTCGGAGAGGAGGTTTCTCCGTACCGACTGGATGGTCCGTCCGCACAGGGCAAAATTTCTCCCCCGGAAGCTGCTCATGGCCCAGCAGAAAAAGGAAAGGCCGGTACACAGCGTCTTTCCGCTGCGCACCGCCCCATCGCATATGATCGCCTGCTGCTGCCGGTAGGGAGATCCTGGCCGCCACCAGGTCAAAACCTGGCGCTGTTTTGGGGAAAACACCCGGATTTCCATGCCTTACTCCCCCTGAGCGGCCATCGCCTGGAGGAAACGGTCCACCTGCTCTTCTCCGCTGTGATCCACCGCATCCAAAAGCCGCTCCAGAAGCCGTCCCCGGTCGGCAAATTTCAATTCAACAGCCCCATTGCTTCCCCGCTTGAACTCAGTGAGGGCATCCAGATCCAGCCCGTCCAGCCCGCACCACTCCTCTTGGGAACAACAGGCCAATTTCACCGCATCCCCCGCTCCCGCGGTGGCCAGCTGCCACATTCGCTTTAAAATTTGCTCCCGATCCGGGAGCTTGGTTCCTTTCTTCACCCTATCCCCCCTCACTCTTATTGGGCTGCCGTCAAAAGTTGTACGTTTGCGTCCTCCTAATGAAACGGTCGGCAAAAATATTTTCGACGGCCCCCAAAAGGGCTCGTCCTCTTTCGTCCTCTTTTTCGCTCCAAACGTATTACACTGTGGCTGTTCCTCCTTTCCTGAAAAATTTACCGTTTTTCCGGCTGTATAGAAAAACCTTCCGCTTCACATGATGATTTCATCCACATTGTGAACCTGACGGACGAGGAGGAACCCGTACTATGAAACGATTTGTATCCCTGGCGCTGGCCCTGTTCTTGTTGGCCGCGGCCATTCCGGCTGTGGGGGCGGAGGGGGACAGTCCCCTGTCCCTGTCCTGTGCCTCAGCGGTTTTAATGGAAAAAGAGACCGGAAGTCTGCTGTTTGAAGAAAATGCCCACGAAAAGCTGGAACCCGCCAGCGTCACCAAGATCATGACCCTGCTTCTGATCATGGAGGCGGTGGACTCCGGACGTCTTTCTCTGGAGGACACCGTCACCGTCTCCGCCTACGCCGCCGGAATGGGCGGCTCCCAGGTCTATCTGGAGGAAGGGGAGCAGATGTCCGTGGGAGAGATGATCAAGTGTGTCACCGTGGTCTCCGGCAACGACTGCGCCGTGGCTCTGGCCGAGCATCTGGCCGGCAGTGAAACCGCTTTTGTCTCCCTGATGAACCAGCGGGCCCAGGAGCTGGGCATGGCGGACACCACCTTTTTAAACTGTACCGGCCTGCCTGCCCAAGGTCATGTGACCTCCGCCTATGACATCGCCCTGATGTCCCGGGAGCTTATCTTAAATCACCCCTCCATCCGCCAGTACACCACCATCTGGATGGACTCTATCCGGGGCGGGGAATTTGGCCTGACCAACACCAACCGGCTTATCCGGTTTTATCCCGGAGCCACGGGCCTGAAAACCGGCTCCACCGATTCCTCCCTCTACTGTATGTCTGCCACCGCCGAGCGGGACGGCATGGAGCTGATCGCGGTGGTCATGAAAGCCCCCTCCACCAGCCAGCGCTTTGAGGATGCCAAGTCCCTGCTGGATTACGGCTTTGCCAACTACACCCTGGCCAGCGTCTACCCCGACTCTCCCCTGGCCCCCGTAGAGGTCCTGCTAGGCGCCCAGGGCCAGGTCCAGCCTCAGCTTCAGCGGGAGTGCAAGCTGCTGGTCCGCCGGGGGGAAGAGAGTCAGATCTCCACCCGTCTCACACTGGCTGAGCGTGTAGAGGCACCTGTAGATGAAGGACAGATCCTGGGCCAGCTGGAGGTCTATGTGGGGGATGAGCTGCGGGACACCATTCCGATCTTGGCCGCCCAGGGGGTAGATCGGCTGTCTGTTCCAGGTATTTTTTCCCAGTTACTGAGCCGTCTTTTGATGGCGGGCTGACAAAGTTTTCCAGCTCCGTCCCCGGGAAAATCACCGCGCCGGGGGCGGGGCTGACCGTTCCCCCTTTGTGGGGAATTTATCACAATCTTTACCCGGATTTCCGAATTGTTTTCTTGTATTTTACTTGACGGTACTGCAAGCCCGTTGTATAATTTATACGAATATGCGAAATTACTTTCGGCACCCACTTGTTGGTTTTCGCCGATACTGATGTCCAAACGATATCTTGAGGTGATGAAAATGTCTAAATACCAGGAAAAGCTTTCCCCATCCGATCTCTTTTTAGAGTTGGAGTCCTTTTCCGAGGGCCGTTCCACCCATGCCTGGAAATGTTTCGGCGCTCACCCCGCCAAAGCGCCGGACGGAACGGAGGGGTATCTCTTCCGCGTCTGGGCTCCTAACGCCCCCAAGGTAAGCGTAATCGGCGATTTTAACGGCTGGGACCTGGAGGCCACTCCCATGGAGAAGGTGGAGGGCGGCATCTGGGAGGCGTTTGTCCCCGGGCTTAAGCGCTATGACGCCTATCAGTACGCCATACATAGAGCGGACGGCACCTTTGTGGGCAAGGCCGATCCCTACGGGTTCCACGCCGCCACCCGGCCCGACGTGTCCACAAAGATCTACGATCTGGATACGGGCTATCAGTGGGGCGATCAGGACTGGCTGGACTACCGGGCCAAGAATCCTCCCTACCGCCGTCCTATGAATATTTATGAGTGCCATCTGGGCTCCTGGCGGCGCACGGGTGAAGGGGAGTTCCTCAGCTACCGGGACATTACCTCCTATCTGGTGCCCTATGTGAAGGAGATGGGCTTCACCCATGTGGAGCTGCTCCCCGTCACCGAGCATCCTCTGGACGCCTCCTGGGGCTATCAGTGTACCGGCTACTTTGCCGCCACCAGCCGCTTCGGTGTCCCTGATGATCTCAAGTACATGATCGACCAGCTCCACCAGGCGGGCATCGGCGTCATCATGGACTGGGTCCCCGCCCACTTCCCCCGTGACGCCTTTGGCCTTTATCACTTTGACGGCACCCCCACCTATGAATACGCCGACCCCCGAAAGGGCGAGCACCCCGACTGGGGCACCCAGGTCTTTGATTTTGGCCGCAACGAGGTGCGCTCGTTCCTGTTCTCCTCGGCCATGTTCTGGCTTGAGGAATATCATATGGACGGCCTGCGGGTGGATGCGGTGTCCTCCATGCTCTATCTGGACTACGGCCGGCAGGACGGAGAGTGGATGCCCAACGTCAACGGCGGCAAGGAAAACCTGGAGGCCATTGAGTTCTTCCAGAAGCTGAACACCGCCATTTTCGGGGCCCATCCCGATGTGCTCATGGTGGCGGAGGAATCCACCGCCTGGCCCAAGGTGACCTACCCTGTGGATCAGGGCGGCCTGGGCTTCAACTTCAAGTGGAACATGGGCTGGATGAACGATATCTGCCACTACATCAAGCTGGACCCCTATTTCCGGCAGTTCAACCATCGGGACATTACCTTCTCCTTGATGTACGCCTTCTCGGAAAACTACATCCTGCCTCTGTCCCATGACGAGGTCGTGCACATGAAGGGCTCCTTCTTCGGCAAGATGCCGGGAGACAACCCCATGAAGTTCGCGGGCGTGCGTGCTTTCTACGCCTATATGATGACCCACCCCGGCAAGAAGCTCACCTTCATGGGAGCGGAGCTGGGCCAGTGGAACGAGTGGCACTACGAATATTCTCTGGACTGGCACCTGCTGCAATATGCCCCCCACCGCCAGACCCAGGAGTTCTTCAAGGCCATGAATAACTTCTATCTGGAGCAGCCCCCTCTCTGGGAGCAGGACGACTCCTGGCAGGGCTTCCAGTGGCTGTGTGCCGACGATAACCAGGCCAACACCGTGGCCTTCCTGCGCTGGGACCGGAAGGGACAGCCCCTCATCGTGCTGTGTAACTTCTCCCCCGAGCATCGCAACGGCTACCGGGTGGGCACGCCTTTCGCCGGAACGTGGGCGGTGGCGTTCAACACCGACGACGCAGTCTACGGCGGCCACGGATTTGGGGACAAGGCTCCTCTGAAGACAGAGAAGATCCCCTACCACGACCAGCAGCAGTCTTTCGTGGTGGACCTGCCCCCCATGTCCACGGTCATCTACCGCTGCACCCGGAAAAACCCCGTGCGCAAGCCCAAGGATGACTCTGCAAAGCCGAAGAAAGCCAGCGCCAAAAAAGCTCCCGCTGGAAAAAAGGCCGAAACCACCGCTCTGGTAAAAGAGAAGACCGGCCGCTCCCTGGTCAAGGCTGAGGCGCCCAAGACTCCCGCTGTGCGCAAAAAGCCTCAGGTTCCGGCCAAAAAGGCCGATTCCAAATAATGGGATATCTCGGGGCACAAGTCCCGGTTCCATAAACGCGTTTCCCCTCCCCCGTTGAAATAGACAAGAGGTGAAGTAACATGAAAAAAGAAGTTGTGGCCATGTTGCTGGCAGGAGGACAGGGCAGCCGTCTCTATGCCCTGACCAGTCATGTGGCCAAGCCTGCCGTTCCGTTCGGCGGAAAGTACCGTATCATTGATTTCCCCCTGTCCAACTGTGTCAATTCCGGTATCGACACCGTGGGCGTTCTGACCCAGTACCGGCCCCTGGAGCTGAACAGCTACCTGGGCAATGGCCAGCCCTGGGATCTGGACCGCTCTGACGGCGGCGTACATATCCTGCCTCCCTATCAGCGGGAGGGGGACCAGGGCACTTGGTACAAGGGCACCGCCAACGCCATTTATCAAAACATCGGCTTTTTGGATCTCTACGACCCGGAGTATGTGGTGGTCTTGTCCGGCGACCACATCTACAAGATGGACTACTCCGACATGGTGGACCAGCACAAAAAGACTGAGGCCGCCTGTACCATCTCCGTTCTGGAGGTCACCTTGGAAGAGGCCAAGCGCTTTGGTATCATGAGCGCCAATCCTGACGGTCAGGTCTATGAGTTTGAGGAAAAGCCCCAGCACCCCAAGAGCACCCTGGCCTCCATGGGCATCTATGTCTTCACCTGGTCTAAGCTGCGCCAGTATCTCATTGATGATGAGGCTGACCCCAACTCCTCCAACGACTTTGGCAAGAACATCATCCCCAATATGCTCGCCGCGGGTGAGAAGCTGATGACCTACCGCTTCTCCGGCTACTGGAAGGACGTAGGCACCATCAACTCCCTGTGGGACGCCAACATGGACATGCTGGCCCCCCACAGCGGCATCGACCTGTATGACTCCAGCTGGCCCATCTACGCCCGCAGCCCCATCAAGCCCCCCCATGTCACCGGCCCCAACGCCCAGATCTCCCACTCTCTGGTCACCGGCGGCTGCCAGGTGGACGGCTCGGTGGAGAACTCGGTGCTCTTCCACTCCGTCACGGTGGAGGAAGGAGCCGACGTCCAGTATTCCATCCTCATGCCCGGCGCGGTGGTGAAGAAGGGGGCCGTGGTGGCCTATGCCATCGTGGCGGAAAACGCCGTCATCGGCGAGGAGGCCACCATCGGCGCTCCCCCCAATGAGGACCCGGACTGGGGCATCGCCGTGGTAGGCAGCGGCGTCCACATCGGCGACAAGGCGGTCATCCGCCCCAACGCCATGATCCGGGAAGATGTGAAAGGAGGTGAGCAGGCATGAACGACCTGCACGGCATCATTTTTGCGTACCGCTCGGACGCCAACCTGGGGGAGCTGACCCGTCCCCGGAACACCTGCTCCCTGCCCTTCGGCGGCCGGTACCGCCTGGTAGACTTCATGCTCTCCAACTACGTGAATGCCGGCATCACCGATGTGGGCCTGATCGTGCATCAGAGCTATCAGTCCCTGCTGGACCATGTGGGCTCCGGTAAGGATTGGGAGCTGTCCCGCCGCCACGGCGGATTGCGCATCCTGCCCCCCTTCGGCTATGCGGAGCGGGGCGGCGAGTACCGGGGCAACATGGACGCCCTGGCCGGCGTCGCCGACTATCTGGACAACATCCGCCAGGAATATGTGATCCTGGCGTGGGGCGATATGGCGGTCAACCTGCCGGTGGCGGATGTCCTTCAGCACCACTTGGACACTGGGGCT
>CALWOP010000016.1 GCA_944383195.1 uncultured Oscillospiraceae bacterium | reverse complement strand
GGCAAGCCCAGAAAGCCCCGCAGCAATGCCCAGCGGGCCGCCTGGGAGGCCGAAGGGGGAAGGGTGGTATGGAACCTTCCCGGCTGGTCCCTGGGCTTCACCACGGCCCTGGAGCTGGTGGGGGATTACCGCCGGGCCGTCTCCTATGTGTGCAAGTACATCGGTAAGCAGCAGGCCCCCGACGGGGCCGGGGTGGACAAGCCCGGGGGCCGGTGGTACTACTCCGGAGGCGAGTTGGAGCGCCCCCGGGTGGAGCTGGCCGACCTGGACCCCTGGGAGGTCCGGGAACGGCCCGGAGCCCGGGTCATTGAAGTGCCCGAGGCCGGGGCTGTATTTGTCCTCTGGTGGGACGATTCGCAAGTGACCCTTTTTCACCCTCCACAACTCGAAATTTCCCCGGTGGGGGAAATTTCGCCCCCCGCCGAAGAGGCCGCCGCACCGGCGGAAAAAAGCGTCATTTGACATTTTTTCGGAAAGTCAAACGGACCCCCGGGGCCTTGTGGCCCAGGGGGTCCAGCCAAAAAAGGAGGAAAAGTCCATGGAAAAAAATCTGAATGATATCTGGTGCGCCCTGCGGGCCCGGTACTATGGGGAGTGCGCCCAGAGGCTGCTGCTTCTGGGGGAGTTTAGAGCCGCTGCCGTGGTGTTGAGCTGGATGGACGAGGAGGCGCGGAAATTTGACCACTGAATATCTGCTGCGCCGGGAGATGGAGCATGTGCTGGCCGCCCTTACCCCGTCAAATCGACTTGTTTGTCGGGTCTGTTTACAGACCGGTCTCCGGGTGGGAGATGTGGTCAGCCTCAAGACCCGGGACCTCAAAGGTCAGTTCTGGGTCACAGAGGCCAAGACCAGAAAGCGGCGGCGGGTCAATCTGCCCCGGGAGCTGCTGGACCAGATCAGAGCCCAGGCAGGGGAGGCTTGGGCCTTTCCCGGGCGCAAGCCCGGTCAGCACCGGACCCGACAGGCCGTGTGGGCCGATGTGAAGCGGGCCGCTAAGGCGTTTCGTATCCGCCAGAACATAGCGCCCCACAGCTTCCGCAAGGTCTACGCCGTGGAGCTGCTGCGCCGGTGCGGGGATGTGAAGCGGGTGCAGCGAGCTTTGAACCATTCCGACTGCGCCACCACTATGGTCTATGTTATGGCCGCTGAACTCCTGGAATCCAAACGCCGGGGAAAGTCAAAAACCAGTTGACAGGCCTCGGTGTGCTGTGATAAGATGAAGCAACCTTTAGGAAGGGAGGGAAGGGCACCCGGTGGTGGGGAATTGTCACTCCAGGTAAACAAAACCGGCCATTTTGTTGACCGTCGCATACTTCTTTTTTTCGTGTGGAAGCGGTCAACAAAATAAAAATTTTGTTGACCTGAGTGGAGGCAAAAGCACCTTTTCCCCAGGATGACCACGCTTATGGACTACCGAACTGAGGCTCCGGCGCTGCTGCGGGATTTCCTGGTTTACCACGAAACCATTCAAGGACATTCCCATCAGACCGTGGATGAATACTTTTTAGATCTGCGCAATTTCTTTCGCTATCTGAAACGAGAAAAAAATCTGGTTCCCAAGGACCTGCCTATGGATCAGATCTCCATTGACGATGTAGATCTGTCTTTGGTCAAAAACGTCACTCTAACTGATGTCTATGCCTTTATGAACTATCTGTCCCGAGACCGCCGGCTTAACAATGCCTCTCGGGCCCGGAAAGTCGCCACCATCCGTTCTTTTTATAAATACTTGACTAACAAGGCCAAACTTCTGGATACCAACCCTGTTCAGGATTTGGACTCACCCCGCATGAAAAAGTCTCTGCCCAGGTATCTGAATTTAGATGAAAGTCTGGATCTGCTGGACAGCGTGGACGGAAAAAATTCCGTTCGGGACTACTGTATCTTGACACTGTTTTTAAACTGCGGATTGCGTATTTCCGAGTTAGTTGGCCTGAATAAAACAGATGTTCGAGGAGATCAGCTGCGGGTACTTGGCAAGGGTAACAAGGAACGGATTTTGTTTCTCAACGATGCCTGCCAACAAGCATTGTCCGACTGGATGGCCGAACGGGACGCCATGACTCTGGTAGATCAAAACGCCCTGTTTGTCACCCTCCAGAACCGCCGGCGGATCTCTACCGCTGCCGTCCATAAGCTGGTCAAGAAGCATTTGGCCGCTGCCGGACTGGACAGCACCCAGTATTCCGCCCACAAGCTGCGCCACACTGCTGCTACTCTGATGCTGCAAAACGGTGTGGATGTACGTACCCTTCAGGAGGTACTGGGACATGACCACCTGAATACCACCCAGATCTATACACACGTAGACAACGAGGATCTGCGCACCGCGGCCAAAGCTAACCCGCTAAGCCATACCAAACAGCGAAAAAAACCAAAATTACCCCCAGAAGAGGGCTAAAACGTGAGGTTTTACCTATGAATTTTTTCTATTTTATTGCCGATTTCATTGCACCAGCCGCCATGCTTCTGGTTGGAATTTGGTGGCGCCTCTCCCCTCCCGCCTATGGGAAACATGGTTTGGCTTACAGCACTGAGCTTACTCGGGAAAACCCTGATGCTTGGATTGCCGCCCATCGCCACTGCGGAAAGCTCTGGGTCCGAATTGGTCTGATCAGCGCCTTGGTCAGCGGGATTCTCATCGCCCTTTTTCCAGAACATCATGCCGATTTTTGGATGTGGCTCATTGTGGGACAGATGGTACTGTTCTGTGTGTCGGTTTTTATGGTAGACCTGCTGTTAAAGACTCAGTTTGGGGAGGATCAACGCAAACCATAGCCTCCTCTGAATTTGCTTAAATTCTTTGCTTCCCTTATAGAAAGCTTTGTGGTATCATGAAAATACCTAAAGGCAAACAAGAAGGTGCAGAATATGATTGGCCTACACACAATGAGTTGGGGCACATCCAATTTATATTTGGGACAGCGTTCCGTGTCTTACCAGAGCGGGAGGTTGGCGGTGTCTCGTGCACAGTCTCGGGCTACAGACCAGCCGGTGACTCCGGTTTCCGCCGTTCCCTCCGTAAGCCGCGACCAGCCCAGCGCCGTTACATTGACTGGTGCGGCAGCAGCCCCCAATTATCGGGAAGGTGCCGATCCTGTTGAGATGTCCGTGCGTAGTCGAATCCAGTATCTGAGCCCTGATGAACTGGATGCTGAGGTGGAGAAGTCCAAGTCCGCCCAACAGGTCATGGAGGAAGCGGAGTGCCAGACTTGTAAGGAGCGTAAATATCAGGACGGCTCCAACGATCCTGGCGTGTCCTTTAAGACTCCTACCAAGGTTGCCCCCGAGCAGGCGGCAGCCGCCGTGCGGGGCCATGAACAGGAGCACGTTGTTCGGGAGCAGGCCAAAGCCCAGCGGGAAGGTCGGGAAATCGTCTCACAGTCTGTGACCTATCATACAGCCATCTGCCCTGAATGCGGAAGCGTGTATGTGTCCGGCGGTACCACCCGAACCAGCACGCGGGCGGTGCAGGAACAGCCCGCGCTTGAAGCCTCTGGTCAGAACAGCCAGGCACCTTTCTTTGCTGTGGCCTAAAAAAATGTTAAAACTATCCCCCTGATGTAGGAAAGTAGTACTACATCAGGGGGGATTTTAATTGCCGTTAAGAATTTAAAACGGCATTATCTATCATTGAATAGGCCCGTCCTGCATCTTCCCCGGTCAGCGGGATATACCACGGATACAGTTCCAGGGCCACAGCATCTTCCAGATTCAGGGGCTCCAGGAACCACCAGTTTCCCAAAACACAGACCTTTGTAGGACTCATGCGCCCATAACTGATCCGAACCTCTTCCAGTCGCGTACCGTCGTTGAGCACCACCGCAAACGGGCAGTTTCCGCGATACTCCATCTCCCATTCCCCTCTCACCATAGCGCCAAGAGGCGTTAAAATGAGCTGGGTGGGCAGGCGCTCCCCTTCTGCTTCACCGGTGAGGGTCAGCTCTATGGCCGGATAGTTTTCGACCTGGAAGGGAACCTCCCATTCACCCAAAATCGGCTCGCTCATAAGGACCGTACCATAGGCATCGGAAAGGGTGAGATTGTCCAGATCCTCCGGGTGGATATCGGTGAAGCTGATCCCCACATAGGACTTTCCGTCCAGTTCAAAGCGGATATCCTCGGAAGCGCCGGTATGCATCTCCCCATTCAGATAGACATTGGTCAGAAGAAGCGGCTGGCGATCGTATGCCGATTCCAGCAGCCCACCGTCTGCCAGCTGGACCAAGACCTGGAACGTACCGTCAGCGGCAAACCCCATAGAGGATAGTTTCGCTTTGTCAAAGCCGCTCAGGGGAGCCGGCGTCTGGCCCGGCTTCAGCACCACCTGTCCATTGTCCAGGATCATACAGTCAAGTATCTCTTCCGAGATAAGCTCCTTGGGCAAAGGTTCTGAGGTTGCAAATTCATACACCTGTGGCCAGACATAGCCCACCCAAAAACGAATATCCTCCTGTAAATCGCTGGGTTCTTCCCGCTCTTCGTTGATCTCAAACAGCGCGGTATGGGTGTCCGGGTCAAAGGCCACACAGTTAGACAACACGTTCTCCTCTCCGGTATCCCGCTGAACTTTGCCCCAAATCTTGGTGTTTTCATCGATCATCCGTTCCCCGGTCAGGTCCCGCACCTGTACATAGAGCTTTAACCGGTAGCGGTCGGTGACTGCGGAGAGTACGGAAATCTCAAAGTCCTGGTCCACAGCGGAGGATTTGTCGATCTCCCGGCTATACGGGGCAAAGTCACCCAACGCCTCAAAGAGCTGTTCTCTCAGTCCTGGGGAAGCCGCCAGTGCCGTCGCTGTGATGGCGACGCACAGGACTGCCGCAATGAGGAGAACACGAAGCTTTGGACGGCGCCGGGGAGGCAAGGCCGGTTCGGCGGCCATAGCTTCAGCAATGCGCGCCATAGCGTCCGGTGGCATGGATATGCGTTCCATCTCCTGTTGATAGTCCCGTTCAAACATAGTTTCCCTCCTCTCTCAGCTTATCCCGCAGCATAGTCCGTGCCCGGAACAGACGGGTTCGGATGGCCCCTTCCCGCTTACCCAGCGCTTGGGCAATTTCCGCCACAGACATTCCTTCGTAATAAAACAGGTGCACCGGAATCCGGTAGTCTTCAGGCAGAGACCATACAGCCTCTAACACTCCTGCTCCCTCTGGCTCCGGTTCCGCTGCCGCGATATGCTCCGCCTCCTCCAAGGGACGATTCTTCCGCCGCCACGAGGTACGAAACAGATCCCCCGCGCAATTCGACGCAACCCGCAAAAGCCAGGCCTTGCGGTGCTCCTCATCCCGAAACTGCGGATTGGCGCGTACCAGACGTAAGACGGTCTCTTGGGTTATATCCTCTGCGTCCTCCCGGCTGCCCGTCCGAGCATAGGCCAGGCGGTATATGGTCTGGCCATACCGGGCCACCAACTGTTCCGCCTGTATATAGTCCATGTGATCCGCCTCCCTCATTTGTCCTTCTAATGGGTACACGCCGCATAGAGGCAAAACGTTACAAAGAATAGGAAAAAAGAAAGGCGGACGCTGTAGGCGTCCGCCTTATATTGGAAAGGAAAATCCCTTTACATCTCAATAAGCTCATACTCCCTGGAACCAAGGCCGATCTTCTCAGCGTGTTCCAGGCAGCTGCGCCACTCCGACTCGGGGGTGGAGTTGGTGAAGTGGTCATGATGGTCGTGGAAATTGGGGTCGGCCAGGTGCTTTGCCAGCTGGCTGCCCGGCATGGGTGTGGCGGACATACAGGCGTCTACACAGGCCTGATCCAGAGCTAGGGGATCAAAGGAGGCAAACATCCCGATGTTGGGCAGGATAGGCACATCGTTTTCCGCGTGGCAGTCGCAGTTGGGGGACACATCCACCACCAGGGAGATATGGAAATTGGGCCGACCGTCCAGCACCGCCTTGGTATATTCGGCCATGCGGCAGTTCAACGCCGCCTGGGCATTGTCATTGGTAAAGTAGATGGCATCAAAGTTACAGGCACCCAGGCAACGGCCGCAGCCAACGCAGTTCTGCTCATCCACAGACATTTTCTTCGTCTCAGGGTCAAAGACCAAGCCGTTATTGGCACACTCTTTCTGGCAGCGGGTGCAGCCACGGCATTTTGTCTGACTGATTTTGGGCTTGCCGCTGGCGTGCTGTTCTTTCTTCCCCGCCCTGGAGCCACAGCCCATACCGATGTTCTTAATCGCTCCTCCAAAGCCCGTCATCTCATGGCCCTTGAAGTGAGTCAGGGAAATAAACACGTCCGCGTCCATTATGGCCCGGCCGATCTTGGCTTTCTCTACATATTCGCCACCTACCACAGGCACTTCTACGTCATCAGTGCCCTTCAGGCCATCACCAATGAGAAGAGGGCAACCCACGGTCAGCGGAGTAAAGCCATTTTCCCATGCGCACTCCAAATGCTCCAGAGCATTCTTCCGGCTGCCGGGGTACATGGTATTGCAGTCGGTGAGGAATGGCTTACCGCCCAGCTCCTTTACCACATCCACCACCGCACGGGCGTAGTTGGGTCGCAGGTAGCTGATATTACCCAGCTCACCAAAGTGCATTTTAATGGCAACAAATTTGCCTTCCAGGTCCAGCTCCTGAATCCCAGCTTTTTTAATCAGTTTTTTCAACTTGGTGGGCAGGCTGTCACCATAGGCCTCAGTATGAAAATCGGTAAAATAAACCTTTGAAACTGACATACTTCCAACTCCCTTTTTCAATACATAGTAAAACTAAAAAATGATGTTTAGGTCCCGGCGGCCCGCTTTGACTCCAGAATGCCAGGGATGATGGCGCACAGGGACCCAGATACGATAAGTACAATGCCAATCAGCATATTCCGGGAAATAACTTCTCCATGGATCATCCAAGCCAGTACTGGGGCCAGGGCTGGCTTGAAGAAGTAGACCAGAGACACAACGCTGGCCGGTTGATACTCCATGGCCAGAAAATAGCAGCAAAAGCCGATTCCAGCCACGCCTACGGATACAAAGAGCACATAGGGCAGATTTTCCAGGGTATACCCCGCAAAAATGGGGATGTTGGCGAAATCGTCCAACCCCGCACCAATGAGTGCCTGAGCCAGGGCCGGGACGTGAGACAGGAGAATCATAACCATCAGAATCAGACTTCCGAAGAAGAAGCTGAAGCAGGTGACCACCGCCCCGCCGAACCGAGCGCACTTCCGTTTGCCCAGTACCCCATAAAAGGAAAACAGCACGGTGGACAGCAGAGCCAGCCCCGTCCCCAAGAGATTTACCGAGGTTTGGAATGGATTGATAATGGCAATGGTCCCCGCTACCTCCAAGACCAAGGCAGCAATGTGTCGGGGCAAAATGGGCTCTTTCAACAGGAAAAAGGCCAGAAATGTGACAAAGACCGGGTTACAGCTGAACAGTACCGCTGCTACCGAGGAGCCGGCGTAATTGACGGCCACATGAAGAATGGGCATACTCAAAGCAATGCCTAACAGTCCCAGAAGAGCAAAGTGAACCATACTCTTTCCATCCAGCCGCTCCCCCCTCTTCTTCAGGGTGTGCAGTGCCAACGGCAGCAAAATTATAAACCCGACTGAGAACCGACATAGGGTCAACTGCATGGAATTGAGCTGGCCGGAGATAAACTTCAGTACCACCTCATAGGAGGTGAACATGATAATGGTGATGAGGATATAAAAATAGCCTTTTTTAGAAGACATACGCGCCACTCCCTCTCCCGCTCAGTATACCACACTCCGCAGGAAGGGACAAGTCAGTCCATCAACTGGAGAAACTCCTCCTCGGTGAGCACCGGGATTCCCAATTCCTGGGCCTTGCGTAGCTTGGAACCGGCAGCCTCCCCCGCCACCACATAGGTGGTCTTCTTGGACACTGAACCGGCTGCCTTGCCGCCCCGGTCCTCGATCATCTTGGTGGCCTCGTCTCGAGTGAACCGCTCCAGGGTTCCGGTGAGGACGAAGGTCTTGCCTGCAAAGCGCTGGTCTTCTCCCCTCTCCTCAGCCATCATATTGACTCCGGCCTCCTTCAGCCGGGCAATCAGGTGAAGGCTTTGGGGGCTGCGGAACCAGTCTACGATGCTCCGGGCAGTGATTTCTCCAATGTCCTCCACCGCTGTCAGCTGCTCAACAGTGGCCGCTTGCAGTGCGTCCAGGCTGCCAAAGCGCCCGGCCAGAACCTTTCCAGTTTTCTGCCCTACCTGACGGATGCCAAAGGCATAAATAAGCCGAGACAGATCCTGCTGCTTGGACTTCTCAATGGCGGCCAGGAGGTTTTGCGCGGATTTTTTACCCATACGCTCCAGCGCGGAAACAGCCTCTTCTTTCAGAAAATAGAGGTCACCGGGGGTTTTAACCAGACCGGCACCCACCAGATTTTCTACCACCGCAATGCCCAGGCCCTCAATATCCATGGCGTCCCGGCTGGCGAAATGGGCCAGAGTACGCAGCAGCTGGGCGGGACACTCAGCCCCGGTACAGCGGATGTGGGCCCCGTCCTCGTCCCGCTCTACCGGCGCACCACATTCCGGGCACACCTCAGGGAAGCGGTAAGGAACGGTGTCATCAGGCCGCTTGTCCATCTCCACAGACAAAACCTCTGGGATGATCTCCCCTGCCTTACGCACCAACACCGTGTCTCCGATGCGGATGTCTTTTTCCGCAATGAAATCCTGATTGTGAAGGGTGGCGTTTGTCACCGTAGTGCCTGCCAGGCGCACAGGCTCCAGCACCGCTTTAGGGGTAAGCACACCTGTGCGGCCTACCTGGATAACAATATCCAGCACCTTGGAAGGCTTGACCTCCGGAGGGTATTTATAGGCGGCTGCCCACCGTGGAAATTTCGCCGTGGAGCCCAGAGCCTGACGCTGTAAAAGGTCATCCACCTTGATGACCGCCCCGTCAATATCAAAGGGGTAGTTCTCCCGGCCCTCTCCGATGGCCGTTACTTCCTCTACCGCCTTTCCGATGTCGGAGCATATAGCATGGGGAATTACTTTAAAGCCCTTGCCTGCCAAGTAGTTTAGGCCCTCTGTATGGCTGTGGAATTTCTCATTTTCCGCCCACTGGATGTTGAAGACCGCGATATCCAGCCGCCGTGAGGCGGCCACCTTGGGATCCAACTGACGCAGAGAGCCGGCAGCTGCATTCCGGGGATTGGCAAACAGGGCCTCTCCCCTCTTTTCACGCTCCTCATTAAGGGCATGAAACACCTTTTTAGGCATATAAACCTCTCCACGGACAATCAGTGTGCCTGTTACATCAGGGATGCGCAAGGGGATGGACTTGACAGTTTTTAAGTTCTCTGTCACGTCCTCCCCCACCAGACCGTCTCCCCGGGTAGCCCCCCGGACAAAAAGTCCGTCCTGATACTCCAGTGCCACAGACAGCCCGTCCACTTTGGGCTCCACTGAATAGGAAACGTTTGGCTCTACACCACGCACACGCTGATCAAAAGCGCGCAGCTCCTCAAAATCGAACACATCCTGGAGGGATTCTAGGGGTACCCGGTGGGTGACCTGAGTAAAAGATTCCAGAGCTTGTCCCCCTACCCGCTGGGTGGGAGAATCGGGAGTCACCGCCTCCGGATGGGCTGCCTCCAGCTCTTCCAGGCGGCGTAAGGCGTGGTCATAGTCGTAGTCAGACATGGTAGGATTATCCAGCACATAGTATTCATAACCCGCCCGGTTCAGCTCTTCCCGCAGGCGTTCGATTTCCTTCAATTCGTCCATATGGATACCTCCCCTTTGGGTGTACAGTGGAATTTTGCTGTCAGGCGGGGCAGAGTCACCCGGCACAGGGCGTACAGGACAAAGCCTATCAGCGCCCCGGTGGTATTCAGGATCACATCGTCAATATCTGTGCTCCGCCCGATAAAGAATTGGATAAACTCGATAGTACAGGAGCAAAAAAAGCCAAGCAGCACCGCTTTCCACCAGCTCCAGCCTCGCCACAGCAGAGCGGGGAAAAAGCCCAAAGGCACAAACATTCCGATGTTGCCCAAAAGCATAAACATGAGCCAAGGACTCATACTTCTTGTGGCACGTCGGATCTCCTGGAAGGGCTGGAGAATATCTGGGAGATAGGCTGCTCCCGCCATCGTTTCTTCCCAGCTTGGATAAAAGCTGCTCAAAGTGCGGTCACTCCATACCATGGCCCACCTTTGATGATGAATCAGCCAGTCGGTCACATAGGACCAAAGATTGGCAGGGAACAGCGTAAGCGAAATGAGTCCCGCGCAGAACATCACAAAGATCAGCAGGGCCAGTTCTCGGGGCACAGAGCTGACAAGTCCTTTCCCTTGCAATCGCTTGTGCCTAAATGGGCGTAGCAGAAGAAATCCCACTACACCCATCAGCATACAGGGCAGCATCTGTTCCCCGTATTCAAAAATATTGCCCAGATACCACCAGGCTGTCTCGTATAAATTCATGGATCAACCTCAACTGTTTGTCAGCGCACCGTCCAGACTCAGATAGGTATTTGGCACCTGCCCTACAATGACTGTCTCCGCCGCCGCCAGGCGGGTGCGGACGGTTACCTCAAGCTCTCCCCCAGGGAGCAGGACGGTCATGGGGACCGCTACATCCAGCCAGATCTGATGCATGGTCTGGTTGACCCCAGCGGAGGTAAATTCGCTCTCAAATTCTGCGGACACGGTTCCCACAGTCATGGCCCGGGCTTGAAGCGTAGGCCCTCTGGCCCACAAAGGCTCAAAATCCAACAGACTGCCCAAGGGTACCTGAATGGAAGACACATCCACTCCGTTCAGCGCTTCCAAAATCGCAGCGGTAAGTTCCGCGCGAATCAAGTTCATCTGTACCATATTGGTGCTCAATGCGGTAATAGCGCCGGAATCATCCCGTTGTATGCTGACCAGATCCCCATAGCTCAAATCCCGCCGGGAAAGGTTTTCCGTCACTGCCATCTCAATGACAGCTGTCATGGTATTTTGTACTTGTGCCTCGGCCAGCTGTGCAACCACCGGCCGCAATTTCCATTCCAGCACCTGAACGGTACCCCAAGCAATGAGAGCCGCTACGGTCAACGTTACGAGAACAGGGTGCCGCTCCGGTACGGAGCGGCCAGACCAAGCCAATTTTCTGCGGAGAATCGAACCCCAGGGCCGTCTTCTTCTTGGCATATCCGCACCCCCCTCAGGGTAGGATATGGCCCTTCCGGCTTGGCCTATGACTGATTTAAGCCCCAAGCAGCTCCTGAACCGCCAGCAGTACCCCGAGCCGGCCCGATTCAAAGGTCAGTCCGCCCTGGAGATAGACGGTATATGGCTCCCGCATGGGGGCGTCTGCGGACAACTCAATGGAGGCCCCCTGAATGAAGGCTCCGGCGGCCATAATGACCTGGCAGTCGTAGCCCGGCATATCCCAGGGTTCCGGGGTCACATAGGAGTCCACAGGAGCGCCAAACTGAATGCCCTTACAGAACTTCTTCAGCGCCTCTGGCTCCTTCATGTGGATCATCTGAATAATGTCATGACGAACCGCGCTGGAGTGTGGCTCCGTCTCATAGCCCAACAGCTCCATCACCTTGGCGGCAAAGACCGCGGTCTTCACCGCTTGAGCCACCGTATGGGGAGCCAAGAACAGTCCCTGATACAAGAGCCGGTTCTGTCCCAAAGTACAGCCGCACTCTCCTCCGATGCCGGGAACAGTAAGCCGCTGGGCAGCCCCCTCCACCAGATCCCGACGCCCGGCAATGTAGCCGCCGGTAGGAGCCACTCCGCCACCGGGATTTTTGATGAGAGATCCTACCACCAGGTCAGCCCCCACGTGGGTGGGCTCCATAGCTTCTACAAACTCCCCATAGCAGTTGTCCACCAGGATGGCGGCGTTAGGGTTGGCCGCCTTAATGACCTTGCACATCTCCCCAATCTCCTCCACAGACAGGGAGGCACGGGTAGAATAGCCCTTAGAGCGCTGGATGAGCACCGCTTTCACCCGTGGGTCGGCTGCGGCTTTGGCCATACCCTCCAAGTCAGGCTTGTTGTCAAGTAATTCCACTTGACGATACTCCACTCCGTAGTCTTTCAGAGAGCCATGGCCCTTGTCTACCGCACCGAAAACCCCCAGAAGCGTGTCATAGGGAGCGCCTACAGCGGACACCAGCACATCCCCCGCCTTTAGGCAGCCATACAGGGCGCAGGCAATAGCGTGGGTGCCATTGACAAACTGGATGCGCACCAGGGCGGCCTCAGTGCCAAAGAGCTGGGCGTAGATTTCATCCAGCTTATCCCGGCCCAGATCATCATAGCCATAGCCGGTTGTGCCGGCAAAGTATCCCTCAGCTACTCGATGATCCTGAAATGCCTCCAGTACCCGCTGCGTGTTCTGTCGGGCAATGGCGTCAATACGTGCAAACTCCTCAGTAAGTTCCTGCTGTGCCCGGTCCCCCAGGTCCCGGACTTTCTCGCTAATCTGTAATGGCATTTTCCTTGTCAGTCCTATCTATTTCAAAGTAATAATTACATTTCCAGGCTGCACTGGGCAAAAGCCGCCGCTAGCTTGACGCAGTCTTCCGCGTCCTCCAGGTCAGCCATCTCCACTGGGGTATGGATATACCGGCAAGGTACGGAGATGCCTCCTGTACGCACCCCCATACGAGTCAGGTGGATGGCTCCGGCATCCGTGCCTCCTGCCCGGAGAATATCCCGCTGAGAAGCAATCCCCTGCTCACGTGCCAGGGCATCCAGTTTCGCCACGATGTCGGGGTGGCAGATCACCGAAGAATCCATCACCTTGATGGCAGCACCTTTGCCCAGCTGGACGGTTCCGGATTTTTCCGAACCGGGGGTATCGTCTACATCGGTCACATCTACAGCGATGCCATAGTCTGGGTCCACCGACCAGGCGGCAGTTTTGCCGCCCCGAAGCCCTACCTCCTCCTGGGCGGTAAAGACAAAGTACAGGTCGTTGGCGCTGTCCTCAATTTGCTCCAGTGTCAGGAGCAGAATGGCACAGGAGATGCGGTTATCCAAGTAAGGCGATACTACTTTACCCCCGTTTTTAAAGCTGGGGGAGTCGTAGACGGCGGTGTCTCCCACCTGTACCAGCTTCTTTGCTTCTTCCTTGTTTTTGGCACCAATATCAACATAGCATTCGTCCAGCTTCAGCTTGCCAAAGTCGGCCTTTTCCTCCGGGACAAACACTCCCCGTACACCGTTCTTAAAGCGGACAGGGGTATAAGCAGCCTCTTTTGGACTGATGCCTCCCAGGCGGCCCACCCGGAGAAATCCTTCTTGATCAATATGGGTGACGATGAAGCCAATGGAGTCCATGTGGGCGGCAAACATCACTTTGGGGCCTGTCCCCTTTTTGCGGACGATGAGGTTGCCAAGGGTATCGGTTTTGACCTCGTCGGCGAAGGGAGCGGCCAGCCGAGCGATCACCTCCCGCACCCCGCCCTCGTCTCCCGAGGGGCCGTGGGCGGCGTTTAAGGTCTGAATCAATTCAAAAAGTTCCATAGTATCACCTTTTCAGAAGCTTAGAGCTTTTCGGCCTGGTCAAGGAGGAAAAGCCGAGTCAGCTTCAGCATATTTTCAAAGTCGGCTATACTGCCCACACTGGCCGGAGCGTGGAGATAGCGAACAGCGGCTGACATGGCGGCCACCCGCACGCCAGACTTGGTGCGCTGGATGGTCCGGGCATCGTTGCCTCCGGCAATATACTCCTTGGTCTGCCAGGGGATATGGTTGTCCTCCGCCAGTCCCCGCAGACGTTCAAAGAGGCCCCGGTCATAGATGGTGCCCCCATCCATATAGGAAATCACCGGCCCCTTTCCCGGGGTACACACCTGCCGGTGCTTCTCCACGGCGGGGCTGTCGGCGGCGGTCGTCGTCTCCAGCACCAGAGCCACCTCCGGGGTAACAGAGAAAGCCGCGGCGAACGCTCCTCGGGTGCCCACCTCCTCCTGGGCGGTAAAGGCAAAGGTCACATCCAGAGGCAGTTCCTCTTTCAAAAGCTCTAGCATAATGGCGCAGCCCACCCGGTCGTCAATGGCCTTAGCTTTCAGAAAACCCTGTCCAAACTCTTCAGGTTCTCCGATAAAACAGCCGTAATCCCCCAGGGCTACCAGTTTCTCCGCCGTCTCCCTGTCTTTTGCTCCGATGTCTATATAGAGAGCGTCAGTTTTGGGGACTTTTTTCATCTCCTCCCGGCTGACCAGATGAATGGCCTTCAGGCCGATGACGCCGGGAACCTGACTGTCCCCGATGAGTACCGGCTTACCAATGGCTACCCGGCGGTCCACCCCGCCTACAAAGTCAAATTTCAAAAAGCCCTCGTCCGTGATGCGGGTGACGATAATGCCCACTTCATCCATATGGGCTGCCAGCAGAAGCTTGTTTCCTGTGGTCTTTCGGCCCTTTTTAAAGACAATGAGGTTGCCCAGGGCATCGGTACGGATGGAACTTGCATAGGGCGCAGCCTGGGTACGGATAAAGTCTCGAACCCGGTCCTCATCCCCGGACACTCCGGGCAGGCGGCACAGGTCTTTCAGCAATTCAATCATACCCGGGCACCTCCTTACCGATTCCTTTGATGAAGGCACACAGCAGCCGGGCGGTGTCCTCCAGATCCCGGCGGCACACCGTCTCGATGGGGGTGTGCATATACCGCAGGGGAATAGACAGCACCGCCGTGGCAACGCCCTCCCGGCTTACCTGGAGGGGCCAGCCGTTGGTGCCGCTGGAACCGGACATGACCTCCTTCTGAAGGTCCAGTTCCAGCTGTCTGGCCTTATCCTCCATACGCTTTGCCATCCATTTGGCGCAGTTTGGCCCAAGCCCCAGCACCGGACCGCCCCCAAGCTTGAAAGTCTCCCCTTTCCCGGCATCGGGACTGTCCCCGTGGGTCACGTCCACTGCCACACACAGATCAGGAACAATGCCATAAGCAGCGGTAATGGCTCCCGTGGAGTGCGTCTCCTCCTGGACAGAGCCCAGCACATAGAGATCCACGTCCAGCTCCTCCCCCTTCAAAAGCTCCAGGGTGTGGAGTAGGACGGCAAAGCAGGCCCGATCGTCCAAGGCCTTGCCCCACAGCAGCTCCTCCCCCAGCGGGGCGCAGCTCCCCCGGTAGACGGCAGGGGTGCCGATGGGAATCAGGCGCTGGGCCTGCTCCTGGGAAAGGCCCACATCCAGGTAGAGCTCTTTGATGGGCTGGGACTTGTCCATATCCTCCCGGGTCTGAATGTGTGGGGGCAGGCAGGCCACTACCCCCATGATGGGGGGATTGGTGAGAATCATGACCTCTCGGTCTGGGAGCATCCTGGGGTCCACCCCGCCCAGAGGTGCGAAGGTGAGGTAGCCCTCCTCATGTCCGGTGATCAGAAAGCCGATCTCGTCCAGGTGGGCATCCAGCAGCAGCTTCTTTGCCCCTGGCTTTTTGCAGGGCAGTACACCGATCACACTGCCCATAGGGTGGACAGTCACTTCCTCCACCCAGGGGCGGAGCAGCTCCGCCGCCGCCCGGGCCACCGGCTGCTCAAAGCCGCTGGGGCCGGACAGAGAACAGAGCTGCTCCAAGGTTTTCTCGTAGTTCAAATTGGTTCCTCCAGTTTACAGGGCGTTGACCAGTTCTTTAAAGACCTTGCCACGTTCCATAAAGTTTTTGAATTGGTCAAAGGCGGCGCAGGCCGGGGACAGAACCACCACGTCTCCGCTGACGGCGGCTCCCTGAGCGGCAGCCACTGCAGCGGGCAGGTCGGCGGTTTCAATGATCTCCAGTCCGCTCTCATCAAAGCCCTCAGCCCCTTCTACGGCAGCCCGAATCGCGGAGGCAGTGGCGCCGGTGAGGATCAGGACTTTGACCTTTTTCACCATCTCCACCCCCAGCTGAGTGAACGGCACTCCCTTGTCATAGCCTCCGGCGATGAGAATCAATTTCTGATTGAAAGAGTCCAGACACGCCATGGTACGAGTGGGACTGGTACCGATAGAGTCGTTGTAGTACTTCACTCCATCCAGTTCCCGTACCAGCTCGATGCGGTGCTCCACTCCAGTAAAGCGCTGAGCCACAGCCCGGACGCACTTGTCGGGAACAATACCGTCCACGGCTGCGATGGCGGCCATGTAGTTTTCAATATTGTGTACACCTGGCAGCTGGATGTCGCCCAGGGGCAGTACCTCTCGGCTTCCCATTTTATTGGTCAACCAAATGGCGTTGTCTCGGAGGTATACCCCTTCCTCCAGCTTCTGCTTCCGGCTGAACAGCATGACCTCTGCCGGAGCGGTCTTAGCCAGGGAGCGGGTAATGTCGTTGTCGAAATTAAATACCGCCCGGTCCCCCGGCTTCTGGTGGGAGAAGATGTTCAGCTTGGCGGCGGTATACTCCTCCATGGTGTGGTGGTAGTCCAGGTGGTTGGGGCTGAGATTGGTAAACACCGCCACGTTGGGGCTGCGCTTCATGCTCATGAGCTGGAAAGAGGACAGCTCCACCACCGCTACATCCTCAGCGCTCATACCGGCGACATCGGGGAGCAGAGGCTTTCCAATATTGCCGCCCAGATATACATTATACCCAGCTTCCTTCAAAAACTCACTGATGAGAGTTGTAGTCGTAGTTTTTCCGTCACTGCCGGTGACCCCGATGATCTTGCAGGGGCACAGCTGGAAGAAAAGCTCCATCTCAGAGGTAAGGGTGCTCCCCTTTTCCACCGCCTCTTTCAGCTGAGGGGTGTTTGGGCTGAGGCCCGGGGTACGGAAAATAACGTCAAACCGGCTGAGCTTATCCAGATAGTTCTCACCCAGCTGAAGCTTGGCCCCCAGGCTCTCCAATTCGCCGGCTACCTCCTCCACCCGTTCCCGGGGAGACTTGTCGCAGACGGTGACCTTCAGTTCAGAGCGAAGCATCATTTTGATCAGGGGGGTATTGCTCACTCCCATTCCGATGACGGCAATGGATTTCCCCCGTAGACTGTCGAAATATTCCATAATGGTGGACATGAAATTGTCCTCCTTCCAATTTTTCTTACATCATAATATATTACCATATTTATCCCTAAAATACAATCATAGCCTTTTGATTCCCAATAGCAAGTAACGATTAAAATGTCCCCGGGCAGCGATACAAATCGGTTCGCCGCACGGGGACATTTCCTCATGCTCTGGGATGTGCCTTTTTATAGACATCCTTGATTTTTTGGTTCAAAAGCTTGGAATAGATTTGTGTAGAAGAGATATCAGCGTGACCCAGCATCTCCTGGATGGAGCGCAGATCCGCCCCATTTTCCAGCAGGTGGGCGGCAAAGGAGTGACGCAGCGTGTGGGGAGTAATGTCCTTTTGAATCCCAGCCTTCTCCTGGTAGTACTTGATGAGCTTCCAGAAGCCCTGGCGGCTCATACGCTCACCACTCATATTGACGAACAGGGCCGTCTCTTCCACCGACTCCACTAATTGGGGCCGGACATTGTGTACATATTCGCTCAGCGCCCTGACAGCGGCAGGATACAGGGGGATGATCCGCTCCCTGCCCTTGCTGTAACATTTCAAAACGCTGCCGGGAAGGTTCAGATCGTCTACATCCAGATCAATAAGCTCGCTGACCCGGATACCAGTGGCATACAGCAGTTCCAGCATGGCCCGATCCCGATATCCTTTTAAATCTGTACACTCCGGCTGTTCTAAAAACAGCTCCACTTCTTTGCCAGTGAGTACCTGGGGAAGTTTGCGCTCTACCTTGGCCGCAGTCACACCCTTTGCCGGGTTTTGGGCCACGACCCCCTGGCTCATCAAATACTGATAAAAGGATTTGATGGAGGCCACCGATCTTGTCACCGTAGCAGGTGACTTACCCTGGCGGGTGAGGGAAGCTGTGTACTCCGCCACGTCTTCCGTTACCGCATCGGAAAGATCCACGCCTTTCTCCATCATAACGGCCGCATACTGGTGGATATCCCGCAGATAGGAGCTGACGGTATTGGCCGACGCACGCTTTTCAGTTTTCAGATACGCCTCATAGGCCGATACCAGATCAGACACACATCCATCTCCCAATCGAAATTTATAGCACAACACGGGCGCAGGCTTCCAGAAGTACCGGGACAACCCACCAATCCAAACATCCACTCCCAAGTGCAAGCCCCAGACACAGGCACACACGACGCCATGGTATGCTGTCCAACGGCAACCCACCCCTACCTCCAGACCCAAGTCCACGATTCAGCAGCATTCGCGCATAGACAAATCCTTGAACTCCAGCTATAAACAGAGCCGGAGTCCACAGCAAAGCCGGCAACGCAAACAGAACAAATGCCGGAAGTAGTCCCGCGCTCCCAAAAACGCGGCAGAAGCATCCCACTGAAAAAGAAAGGAAAAAACCCTGTACCCCCATTAAAATCGGCAAGCCAACTGCTCCAAAGGCTGTAGCGCCTAAAATCAGCGCGGCCAGCAAGACCTTAACACGCTCCCACAAAACGGGCCACAAGCCCCCGGAAACACCGCCTTCCCCCGCCAGGAGAAGATAGTCTTCCAAGTAGGCGCTCAGCTCCTGCGCGCCCTGTCCATCGGACAAGGCAGAAAACAAGCAGCCAATAATGCCTCCAAGCAGAAAACAGCCACTGAGCAGCATTAGCGCTCCGCCTTGCTCCCATGGCAAGTCCCATTTTTTCCTCATACGCTTTCCCACAGCCGTCACCTCAGTACAGACTATGAACCAGCTGCGGAAAATAGACGTTCTCCTGCCTCCAAAGGCAAGAGTTGGAAAGTCGTGCTTTTAATATAGCGCTTTCCGTCATTTTTCGCAAGCGTTTTTTTCGATTTTCTCCATTTTTATTCTTTCTTTCAATTTGTTATGTAAACATACTTATGTAAACCTTGTAAACAAAAGAAGTGGAACACCGCGTCCAAACGGTGTTCCACTTCTAAATCTCGCATCAAAATGTAGAATTTCGCTTATTTTCGCTGAAATTCAGCAAGAAGTGCAGCTGTCGCATTGATTACACTCTGTATTATTACGCTCTGTATCGTTCATTTCCCCCATCCCAGCGGCAATCGCATTGAGGGCAATCGCACATTCCAGGCGCTTTCGTTCCATTTCACAGGCCACTTCATTGGACTTCGTTATGTCTCCATTGACAAGCAGATTGGAGGCGGAGCAACCGCCGCTGCAATAGAACCGTGCCCAACACTCCCGGCAGGCAGGACGGGTATAAATATTCTGATTTGCAAAAGTACCGGAGATGTCCATATTGAAGGAGCCGTCATAGACATTGCCCATACGGTACTCCTCCTTCCCCACAAACTGATGGCAAGGATAGATATCTCCATCGGGGGTGATGGCCACATACTCGCAGCCGGCTCCGCATCCCCGCAGGCGCTTGATGACGCAGGGCCCCTGCTTCAGGTCCACGTTGAAGTGGAAGAAGTTTACATCTTTCCGTCCCATGAGCTCCCGGGCCAGCTTTTCATACTCCTCCTTCACCTGGGGCAGATCTTCTTCCTTGATGGCGAAGGGATCGTCCAGAGGACCGCTGGCAGGCTCCACCGACACATGACGGAACCCCAGGGATGCCAGGTGCATAACGTCCTCAGAGAAATCTAGGTTCTCCCGGGTGAAGGTGCCCCGGACGTAGTAGTCCTTTGTGCCCCGGCCAGAAACCAACTTCTGGAACTTGGGAACAATGACCTCATAGCTCCCCTTCCCGTTCACAGTAGGACGCATATGGTCATTGACTTCGGGGCGGCCATCCAGAGAGAGCACCACATTGGACATCTCCCGGTTGATGTAGTCGATGTTCTCATCGTTGAGGAGTACGCCGTTGGTGGTGATTGTGAATCGGAACACCTTGTCGTGCTCCTTTTCCAGGGACCGGGCATAGGCTACCGTCTGCTTCACCGTGTCCATGGCCATAAGCGGCTCGCCGCCGAAGAAGTCCACCTCAATGTTCCGACGCTTGCCCGACTTCTCAATGACCCAGTCGATGGCCCGCTTGGCTGTCTCGGGGGTCATGGTCATCCGGCAGCCGGTACCAAAGTCGCCGGTGGAGGCAAAGCAGTACCGGCAGCGCAAATTGCAGTCGTGGGACACATGGAGGCACAGAGCCTTGACCACCGCTGCCTTGGGCAAGGCCATAGCAGCCTCCGGGTCCAGGTATTCGTCATTGGTGAAGAGAAGTCCGGCCTTCTGCAGCTCCAGAAGCTCCCCCCAGCATTCCGCCAGCTCCTCACGGCGATACTGGGGCAGCTGTGCGGCTACGGACTCAGGCAGCTCCTCCCCCATAGGGCCCTCAACGTGGGAGAGCAGGTCATAGCTCAGCTTGTCCAGCACATGGACCGCACCGCTGTTTACATCCGCCGCCAGGTACTGGCCCAGGGCGGTAAAGGTATGTACCATCATTGGTTCGTTCTCCTTACAATCAAACTGTTTTCTTCCGCCTGAACGGAACAAAACGGGGCCGCCTTGGCGGCCCTGGTAGCAGCTTTCTGTACAGCAAAAAGGCAGGCGCCGTCAAGCGCCTGCCTTTTCAGGCACGTTGCTTACTGATTCTCGCACTTCTGGTTGGCCACAGTGCAGGAAGTCTTGCAAGCGGACTGGCAAGAGGTCTGGCACTCGCCGCAGCCGCCCTTGGCAGCGCTCTGCTTCAGAGTGGCCCCGTTAAGAGTCTGAATGTGCTTCATGTGGTATCTCCTCCTGAAAATAGTGTAGCGTACGGCTGACACAGTATCTGCCATAGTAGGTTGATTATAGCATAGCCCCCGGTGAATTTCAATCATCTTCTACGTTTTTTCTTCGGCTTTCTTCCCAGGATTCCCGGTATCGCCCCTCCACACAGGCAAGCGCAGAGAATACCTACTCCGCCGTTAGCAACAGAGGCGTTTTCACAGGCAAGAAACCCCGCAGTCAGCAGCAGGAGAAACAATACCGCTCCAACGCAAGGCCCAATCAGAAGCGTTCGCCCTCCCACCCGGCTCACCGCATAGGTTCCGCCAATCAAAGTACCCAACACACATACTGCCAACACTGCCCCATCCATAGAATGGACCGGAACCAAGCCCATCGACACCAGAACCGCACACACAAGCAGGGCCAGAATCGTCACTGCACCCGCCAGTGCGCCTCCCTTCAAAATTTCACAAGCTGCGTTCAGCCAGGGACCACTCCCCTCCTCCTGATGTCGATCCCGTTTTTTCATAAAAAACACCCTCCCCACGGTTTTGGTAAAACCTATGCGGGGAGGGCAAACAACATACCTATTATTTACTGATTATTGGGCTCGGGAGCGGCAGCATTCTTGCTGGAAATAGCCCACTTGGTGATCTCAATGCGCACCCGGTCGGCGCCGGTCTCAAAGACAACGGTGTTCTCCTTCACGGCACACACTGTTCCGGTCATGCCGCCGATGGTGGTGATCTCGTCACCCACGGCCAGCGAGTTGCGCAGGTTCTCGGCTTCCTTCTTCCGCTTGTTCTCCGGGCGGATCATGAAGAAGTACAGCATCGCGAACATGAGCACGATCATGATAATCCAACTGTAATCCATACGTTTTGTTCCCTCCAAAGGTTTGCTATCCAACTAAGCGTGTTAGCTTGACGCGTTGCAAAACATTATAGCGGATTTTATTCCCATTGACAAGTGTTTTTCCCAATTTTCCGATTTTCTCTAATCTTCCCGGCAGGGACGGTCCAGCATACCGGAATAAGTCTCCCGGAATTGGTCAAAGGTTCCGTTGTCCAAACTGTCCCGAATGCGCTGCATAAGCTCATTATAGAAATGGAGGTTGTGAAGTACTGCCAGACGCATGGCCAGCATCTCCCCTGCTGTCAGCAGATGGCGGAGATAGGCCCGGGAGAAACTGCGGCAGGCCGGGCAGGTGCAGCTCTCATCTATGGGCCGTTTGTCCAACTTATACTTCTCGTTTTTGATGTTGATGGTTCCCTTCCAGGTATAGATCTTTCCGTGGCGGGCGTTGCGGGCGGGCATGACGCAGTCAAAAAAGTCCACCCCCCTGGCCACCGCCTCGATGATGTTTGAGGGGGTACCCACGCCCATAAGATATCGGGGCTTGTCCTTGGGCATATGGGGCTCCACGGCATCAATGATGTCATACATCACCTGGGTGGGCTCCCCCACCGCCAATCCACCAATGGCGTAGCCGTCGCAGTCAAGCTTTGCGATATCCTCCATATGCTGTACCCGCAGGTCGGGGTAGGTGCCGCCTTGGTTGATTCCAAAGAGCATTTGGCCGGGGTTGACACAGCCGGGCTGCTCGTTGAGGCGCTTGTGCTCCTTAACACACCGCTCCAGCCACCGGGTGGTACGGGCAATGGAGCGCTCCACATACTCCCGGGGAGATGGATTTTCAATGCACTCATCAAAAGCCATAGCGATATCGCTGCCCAAATTGGACTGAATCTGCATGGACTCCTCAGGGCCCATGAAAATCCGCCGTCCGTCGATGTGAGAGGCAAAGGTGACCCCCTCCTCGGTGATTTTCCGCAGAGAGGATAGAGAAAAGACCTGGAATCCGCCGCTGTCGGTGAGCATAGGGCCGTCCCAGTCCATAAACTTGTGAAGGCCGCCCATCTCCTTTACAACCCCGTCCCCAGGACGCAGGTGCAGATGATAGGTATTGGACAACTCGATCTGGCAGCCGATTTCCTTCAAGTCGTGGGCGTCCACCGCCCCCTTGATGGCCCCCTGGGTGCCTACATTCATAAATACCGGGGTCTGGGCGGTGCCGTGGGGACAGGTAAATACACCCCGGCGTGCCCGCCCCTCCTGCTTGATGACTTCAAACACAAAAAAACTCCTTACTGTTACGAAATAAACATGGCATCTCCAAAGGAGAAGAACCGG
>CALWOP010000015.1 GCA_944383195.1 uncultured Oscillospiraceae bacterium | reverse complement strand
GGGAGTTTTTCTATCTTCTTTATCGCCTTAGGCTTTTTTGTACCACTCGCCTAGCGAGTGGTTTTGGGATACAATAACCGCCGCCGGAGGTTCCGGCGGCGGTGGTGACTGTCGAAAAAGTGGCACAGCCGCTTTTTCGAGAACGTTTACACGCAAAGCGGCCCTCGATTCCTTGCGGAAAAGTCGGCCCGCTTTGCGCGAGATGTGTCATTTCCCAGGTACACGCCCCGGGAAATGACAGGATTTCAATTTATTCCGTCGCCCACCGGCGACAGAGCTCCTTGCAGGAGGGCTTTTTAACAAGCTGAACCGCCGCCGGAGGTTCCGGCGGCGGTGGTGTTTACTCCAGGTCTTCAATTTTCATCTTCTTTAGATCATCTTGAAAGTCCCGGCGGTTTTTATAGTGGAGCCAGATGCCCCCAAAGACCACAGTGGGGATATTGCTCACTAAAAACACTGCGGCAATGGCCCCTATCGCTCCGGGGGTAAGCTCCGTGTGGTGCCGGTATTCCTCCTGTATGACCGTTCCATGCTCATCGGTGATCTGCACAGAGCCCCCTCCAATCGTCTGGAAGGTCCCCATACTCAGCACCAGCAGAAGAGACATCAGAAAGGACAAAACGGGCAAGATCAGTCCCAGCTTTTTGCTCTTCTTACACAGCCATACCTGAAGCACCACCAGCAGGGCAACAGGTATCAGCACTAAAAACACACTCATTAAAATCGTGATCCAAACCATTGGGGCTGCAGTAGCCATAATTTCCTCCTTCCCCGCCCTCAGAGGGGCGGCTCTCCCTTAGTTTTCTTATACTCCGAGATCAGCAGCTTGGCGGTGTCAAAGTCCAGCCGGTCACTCACCGCCAGGCGCTTGATGGTGGCGATATAGGGGTCGGCGGCCGTATCCTCCCCGATTTTGATCTTCTGAATGAGCCGGTCCAGCCGCAGACGAACAGTGGGATAGGTCACCCCGTACTGAGCGGCCACCTCTTTCAGTGAGCCTGAGGCCAGAATGAATTTTTTGATAAAGGCCACGTCCTCCTCCTCTAAATTGGCCATCCAGTCAGGCAGCAGTTCCAGTGCCATTACACTCCCTCCTTTTCTGTACCCTTAGTATACACTTTAATTTTATTAAATTCAATCTTTAATTTTATTTTTATTTTCTTTTGATAAATACTCAAGGCAACAAAAAACCGCCCGCCGGAGCTCCGGCAGACGGTTTCCATGTCTTATTGCTGTGGGGATGAGGCGGGTTCCTCCTGATGGGTAGGTTTTTTGCGCAGGAAAGAGAGCTTGGTCTCCGAGCACACCACCGCCACAAAGATTAGGGCGAAGCCAAAAAGCAGCCGGGGAGTCACCGGGTCGCCGTAGAACAAAACGGAGAACAGCACCCCAAACACTGACTCCAGGGACAAAATGACCGATGCGGAGGCCGGGTCGGACCAGACCTGGCCCACATTCTGAAACAGCAGGGCCACGGTGGTAGCCATCACGCACAAATAGGCCAGGGGCAGCAGCACCGCCGGGTCCAGGAGGGCCGGACCGGGGAAGGTTTCGGTGAGCAGGCCGCCGATCCAGGCGTACAGGGCCGTAAAGGCAAACTGGAACACGGTGAGCAGGGTAATGTCCTTGCCCGGGGAAACCTTTTCCACCGTCACGATGTGGCTGGCATAGAAGATGGCGCACAGGAGGGTGAGCAGGTCCCCAGCGTTAATGGACAGCTGTTCATTGAGGGACACCAAACCCACGCCGGTGACACACAGCACCGCGGCGATGATGTTATATCGATCGGGGCGGCGTTTTACCACAGCCCAGGTGAAAAAGGGTACCAGCACGCAGTATACCGCCGTAAGAAAGGCATTTTTAGAGGGGGTTGTCAGGGCCAGGCCGAAGGTCTGGATGGAATAGGCCAGAAAGAGAAAGCCCCCCATTACCGCTCCCCGCCACAGGTAGTCGGGAGTAAAATTCTTCCACCGCGGCCCGGCGATCAGGGCCAGCAGCACCGCCCCGGCAGTGAAGCGCAGGGCCAGCAGAAAGAAGACTGGGATCACATCCAGGGCGTTTTTCATGATGAAGAACGAGGTGCCCCAGATGATGGCGGCGGCAAAGAGCATGGGCTTTGCCAGCCGGTGCATGGTTTTGGGGGACATGATGCTTCAACTCCTGATTGAAAAATGGTACGCTCCCGTGGTACGATGAAACAAAACACGAGGAGGGCAATATGGAACCTTTACCAAAGGATTTTTATAACCGGGACACGGTGCAGGCAGCCCGGGCGCTGCTGGGGCAATATCTGGTGCGGACGCTCCCCGATGGGACCGAGCTTGTCTGCCGCATCACTGAAACAGAGGCCTATGTGGGCCGGATGGACAAGGCCTGCCACGCCTACGGCTATAAGCGAACCCCCCGCACCGAGACTCTATTCGCCCCGCCGGGGACGGCCTATATCTATCTCATATACGGGATGTATCACTGCCTCAACTTCGTCACCGAGCCAGAGGGAGAGCCCTCCGCCGTTCTCATTCGGGGCGCCCAGGCGGTAGAAAACGGGGATATTATAGCAAAAAACCGCTTTCGCCGCAAGATGGAGGAGCTGACTTCCTATCAGAAAAAGAATTTTCTCAACGGCCCAGGCAAGCTGTGCAAGGGGCTGTCCCTCACCCGGGCGGAAAATGGCCTGGATCTGACTGACAAGGCCGGCGGCCTTTATGTGTGTCCAGGCCCCGCCCCAGCGGAGATTTTTGTGGGCAAGCGCATTGGCATTGACTACGCACAGGAGGCCCGTGATTTCCCCTGGCGGTTTTGGTGTGAATAAAGAGAGTGGGCGGGCCCAAATGGGCCCGCCCACTCTTTGTTAAACGGGGGAAGTTTTTCAGCCAGCGGTGATCACACGCACCTGCTTGCCGATGGGATCGATATAGATGGACATGGTGTCGGCATAGGCCTTCATGGCGTTCACACGGTCGATGGTATCGCTCTGGGTGAACCAGTTTCCAGGATTGGTACGGTCGCCGCTCATACCGCCGTAGCACTCCACGTCGTCGGCTACCCGGTAGTTCTGACCGCCCACGGTGACATACACATTGCCCTGGCTCACGAAGAAGTCCTTTTCTGTGACGCCCACCATCTTGGTCAGCTGGAGCACATCCCGGATAAACAGCTCGCCGCTCTGGCTCTTGTAGGTGACAATACCCACAATGTCGCCGGTTCTGCCGGAGTAGCCAGCCTTCTCGCCGAACTTCAGGTTACCGCTCACGCCCCGGAGCAGCGTCCACTGGGTCTTGGTACTGTCATCATCGTCAAGGCTGACGCCGGACATCATACCGTATTCATAGGCGTTGCCGGTGACGTTGTTCAGGATCAGGTAATCCACCATACCCGCGCTGTTCAGGTGGTAACCCGCAATCTGGTTTGCAGGGATCGAGGACATGGCCAGATCATTCAGGTTAATTTCCACCAGCCCACTGGTGGTGACCTTTTCAAACACGCGCACGCTGTTGAGCACCTTAACAGAGCCCAGAGTCATCTCGTCCACATGGAAGTCACCGGGGACTCGATTTTCAGACAGGCGGCTGGTGTTCAGGGTCTCCCGGCCCATAGAGAAGATCACCAGCTGGCCCTCCACAGATTCGGCATTGTTGACGGTGCCCTTCAGATCCATAGTGCCGCCGTTGGGCAGGAAGATCTTGGCCGCGCCGCCTTCCACGATACCCACAGCGGTGGAGCGGGTCTCCATCCCGGACTTGGCCATACCGGCCACCTTGCCGTCAGCGGTGAGCAGCAGGGAGACCGTATCGCCCAGCGTAAAGTCCTTGGTGGTGTTCCAGGCACTCTCCAGAACGGTAAATTCATTGCCCAGGGAAGTAATGGTCTTGGGCGCGTTCACGGTGGGCTTGGCATCCTGGTAGGTGCAGGTGATACGCAGGTCGGAAACGATGAGAGTGTTGCTCAGCTCGTCATACGTGACCACATCGTAGGGCTGGATGTCCGAAAGCTTGATGGGCTGACGGTTCTTGACAATGTTGAAATTGGTGGCCCCGCCGGTGAGCTGGTGGAAGGTGGCCACGGTGGCATTGCCCATCACGACCACAGCCTCAGTGCTGGCGGTAGTGGTGGCGCCCACAGCGTAGATGGCCACGACCTTGCCCCGCTGGGTGAACAGGGTCAGCTGAGTGCCGGAGTAGAGGGTGGAGTAGCAGTCCAGATAGCTCTTGCCCTCCGGCTCCTCAGAGGTATACACCTTGGTGTCGCCAGAGATGGTATACTGCTGGCCGCCGCCCTTCACAAAGCCGGGCTGTGCGTCCCCGTTCAGGGTGATGGTGACGGGGGTGGTGTCGTCGGGGACAAAGGTGACGATCTCCTGGTTTTCATCCAGGATCAGGGTGCCCCGGCGGCCCTGGAGGGCGGTGGGAGCTACATCCTCTGCCTTGGGCAGGTAGGTGCCGCTGGAGGTGCGCACCGCGCCCATCCCCTCGCCGGTGTCGGTGGCTACATTCACCGCCAGAACGACGGTGCCCTCCTTGGGTTCTCCCAAGGTGGTGTAGTACTCCTTGCCCCCCGCCGTCTTACAGGTCAGGGCATTGACAAAGAGCTGGGCAGCCTGGGCCCGGGTAAGGGGCTGGTTATAGTCCTGGGGCAGGCCGTCCCGCAGGCCGATGGAGTCAGCCAGATTCATATAGCTCTGAGGCCACAGAACCCCGGTCTGGCTGCTGGTATATTCCAGCATACGGATGAGGATGGTGACCGCTTCCGCCTGGGAGATGGCCTTGTCGGGCAGGAAAGTTCCATCCCCCACCCCGGTGATGAGGGGGACGCTTTTCTCCTCGCTCTCCTTCACCGTCAGGCTGGAGGCCAGATTCACATAGCCCCGCGCCCAGTGGCTGCCGGGCACATCGGAGAAGATGGTACGGGTGGCGTGGATGGCCACCTCTTCCCCGTGCTGCATAAAGTTGACCACCATGGCACAGAACTGGGCCCGGGTGAGCTGACTGGAGGGATTAAAGCGGTTTCCGCCGGTGCCGGTGACTACGCCCATCAGACGCAGGATGTCGGCATTGACGGCGGTGTTGCTGTCCTGAATGTCCAGGAACGAGGACTGCCCCGCCGCCTTGGCCGGCACCGCCATGGGCGCGGCCAGAGCCAGGGCCAGCACCCCGGCCAAAAGGCCTGAAATCAGTCGTTTTTTGTTCATTGTTCTATCTCCTTATACCTTCCGGTCTTTTCAAACATCCTAGAGATCAAAAGCCCTCCCGCAGGCGCAAATAATTTGCAATCTTTTTCGGCGGCTTTACCGGCCAAAAATACTTCTTACAAAATACTTACCGACAATTTCAAAGAAATTGAGGGAGAGGCTTTTTGCATCCCTCTCAAACCGGCGGCTTTCCCGCCGGTTTGAATTTCCTCAGTCTGCCCGCAGGGCCACCACCGGCTGAAGGCCGGATGCCTTGACGGCGGGGTACATACCGAAAATGATACCCAGCGCCACTGAAATGGCCGCGGCGCCCACGGTCACACCTGGGCTTGGGATGAGGATCATGCCAAAGGACAACTTACCCACAATGAGGGTGCCCACATAACCCACTGCAATGCCGAACAGTCCGCCGATGCCGCAGATCATGGCCGCCTCAATAAGGAACTGCACAATAATACTTCTGCGCTCGGCGCCGATGGCCTTGCGGATACCGATCTCTCTGGTGCGTTCGGTGACGGTGACCAGCATGATGTTCATAATGCCGATGCCGCCCACCAAAAGGGAGATGGCGGCGATACCCCCCAAAAAGCGCTGCTGCATGGCGGCGGCCTCATTATCTTGCGACTGCCAGGTCTCTGGGGAATTTACGCTAAAATAGCCGTTGTTCTCGCCGATCAGGCCGGAGAGATAGCCGTTAAGGCTGGTGATGACAGTAGGAATATCCTCAGAACTTTTCACCTTCACCACATATTCCTCGATCGGCCGGTTCTGATTAAAGTATCGGGTCATGGTGGAGGGGATGAGGATCATTCGGTCTTTCCGTTTGATCTCGTCCAAAATCCACTTGTTGTTCTCACTGGTGCCCAGATTCTTTCCTTCCGCCTTGCTCTGGTATACCCCTACCACCCGGAATGGAAGGCCGTTGATGGTGATGGTCTTATCCAGCGGGTCGGCAAAGGCGAAGATCTGCTGGGCGGCCTCAGCGCCCAGGACGCACACCTGGTTGAGCTTCTCAATGTCCAGGTAAGACAACTCCCTGCCCCGGGCAATTTTAAAGTCGTTGCACAGTCCGTACTGGTCGTTGCCCATGTACACCTGAATGCTGGTGTTCCAGTCCTCGTTGGTAAGGGTCTTGGACTCGTAAGCGATCTTAGTGTCGCTCCACACGCCTCCATTTGGGGTGACGCCCACCACCTGGTCGCTCAGTCCCAGGCAGTAGTCGTACAGGGCCTGAGAGACGTTGATGGAAGAGTTCCAGCTGCTGGCACTGACCTGAACGGTATTCGTACCCATGCTCTCATAGTAGGCCTTCATGGCGGCATTCTGACCCTGGGCATAGGACACCAGAATGATCACCGCCGCCAGGCCGATGATGATGCCCAGCATGGTCAGGGCCGAGCGGCCCACATTGGAAAAGATAGATTTGGCGGCCATTTTAAAGGCTTGCCCGATTTTCACAGGCCCACCTCCTCTCTGGTGCCGTCAGCCACGATGTGGCCATCGGAGATGCGCACCACCCGCTTGGCAGTGGCGGCAATGCCGTTGTCATGGGTGATGAGAATAATGGTGGTACCCTCATCATTGAGGGTATGGAGGATCTCCAGCACGTGCTTGCCCGTCTTGGAATCCAACGCGCCGGTGGGCTCATCGGCCATGATGATGGGCGGATGTGTGGCGATGGCCCGGGCGATTGCCACACGCTGCTGCTGGCCGCCGGACATCTCGGCGGGCTTGTGCTTCCAGCGGTCGGCCATGGCCACCTTCTCCAAAGCCTCCATCACCAGCTCCTCCCGCTTCCACATGGGAACTCCCTGGTAGATGAGGGGCAGCTCCACATTTTCATAGGCGGTGAGGGCGGGGATCAGGTTATAGCCCTGGAAGATGAAGCCGATCTCCTTGTTTCGGATTCGGGCCAGCTGACGGTCGGACCGGTCGGTGATATCGGTGCCGTCCAGGATATAGTCCCCATAGGTGGGAATATCCAAACAGCCCAGAATGTTCATCAGGGTGGACTTGCCGGAGCCGGATGCGCCGATGATGGCCACAAACTCTCCCCGGTCGATGTGCAGAGACACCCCGTCCAGAGCCCGGACTTCGCTCTCCTTGCCCTCGTTATAGATTTTATAGATGTCTTTAATTGCAATGAGCATGGCCTCACCCCGCCTTAGCCGTAGGCCTGCTCGACCAGGAAGTTTACAAAGACCTCCTCGTCTCCGTTGAGGCCGCTCTTGATCTCCACGTTGTAATTGTCGGAAAGGCCCGCTTCCACCTTCACCGGATAGAAGCCATCCTCGGGGCTGGGGTACTTGGGCGTCTCGCCGGGCATAGTCTCGGGGATCTCCAGGTCAACGGCGTTTTCCGGCTTCTCATCTGCCCGAATAAAGACCACGGAGTAGGTCTCACCCTCGGCATCGCTGACATACTTCACACTCTGCATGGGGACCATCATACAGTCGTCGGACTGGCTGGTCACAAAGGAATAGTCCAGATACATACCCGCCAGCAGAGAGCCGTCCATGTTGTCCACGGTGAGGGTAACGGGGTAGCTGGTCATGCCGTTGCTGCTCTCCGCCTTGCCCATGTTGATGGAGGAGACAGTGCCCATAAACACATTGCCGTTCCAGTCGGAAAGCTCCACCATAAGCCCAGGCTGGACAAAAGCGATGTTCCGGTCATCCACGCTGATCTCTACGATCATGTTGGCCGTGTTGGAGATGGTGATAACGGTGTCGCCGCTTTTCACCTCAGCGCCGGGCACCAGGGTGCAGGAGGTGACGGTACCGTCAATGGGGGAGACGGCATTGAAGTTGGCAAACTCCTTTTGGGCCTCGTCCAGCTCCTTCTGCTTGGCGGTGATCTTTTCATCGATCGTGTCCGAACCTAAGTACAGCAGGGCTTCTCCAGCGGAGACATTGGCATACTTCAGCAGGTTGCCGATCCCGGTCACCGGACCGTCCGCTTTGGCGTTGATGGTGCGGATCTCATAAAACTCCGTCTTGCCGTTCTGATAGGGGTAAATATCGCTGCCGTCGGAGGCCTTGAGTACGGCGGAAGCGTCCATGTCAGCGGTGAGAGTGCCGGGGTTATCAAAGACAATGACCACTTCAAAGTGGACAGCTCCCTCAGGGGAGATAAAGCTCACCTTGTTGATCTCCTCCACCTTGCCCTCGTAGGAGCGCATCACGGTGGGCACAGATACCTGGACGCTCTGGCCCACGGAGATCTCGTTCTCATAGGCGTAGCTGAAGTAGAGGGAGAGCTTGAGCTGCTTGTCATTGACCAGGGTGGCGATCTCATCCCCCTTGTGGACTTCCTGGTCGGGCTGGAACTCCTTCACATCCTGGAGCTTGCCAGCAAAGGGAGCCCGGATGGTAAGGTTATTGGCCTCCTCCACCAGGTCCTTCATCTCCGCGCTCAGGGTGTCCACCTTCTTCTGGGCCTCCTGGCTGCTGATGGTGTACAGGGGCTGGCCGGCGGTGACCGTGTCGCCCGCAGCCACCAGCACTTCCTCCACCATGCCGCCGGCAGTGAGGGTGATGGCGGCAGACTCCTTGGCCATGGCGTTGCCACTGCCGGTGACCTTGCTCTGGATGGAGCCCACGGAGACGGGAGAGGTCTGGATCTCGCTGTTCACCTTCTCCTGTTTGGTCAGGAATTGATAAAGGAACACACCGCCCACAGCCAGGGCGGCCACTACCACCAAGGTAATAATCATGTTCCTGGTCTTTCTGGGGCTGCGCTTTTTGGCAGGGGGCTTCTTCTCCGGGGCGGCCGGGGTCTGGGCACCGGCGGGCGTCTCCTGCTGAGGTACCTTCACTTCCATTTCTGGCATTTCGATTTCCTCCTAAATTGATGGCCTGCCCCACCTCTGCTTAAGAGCATGGAGCCAGACTGACAGGGGTTGTCTATCATAATTTATTATAGGGCAGCCCCCTTGGCGAAACAACTACCGGCCGGTTACAAAATGTTTAAGATTCTCTTAATAATCCTCCCATAAATTCTGAAGTTCGGGGGGTAAAGCAAAATTTTGCACAAAAATTCTACCTGTTTTTTGTAAACTATGCCGGTTTGTTCCTCCATGGCATGGTGAGATTTACCCACTTAGACGAAAAAGCCGGAACAAAGTTCCGGCTTTTCCAAAATTTAGGTCAAATTTTTTCCATTTGGGCAGCGGCAAATTTCAGCATGAGCCGCTTGGTGCCCACGTTGTCAAAGGCGATCTCCACCAGCTTGTCCCCTCCGGTGGCCTGCACCGACAGGACCATTCCTTTGCCGAAGGCCTTGTGGCGTACCTGATCCCCCTTGGCCAGCTGGAGGGTGGAGGCGGAGGGCTGGCCCATCCGGGCCCCGGTTCCAACACTGCTGCGGCCGGCGCCGTAGGCCGGGCGGCGGACAGCGGAGCGCTCAAAGCCACCATAGGAGGCCGGGCGCTGATCAAAGCTCCCCCGTCCGGCGCCATAGTCCCGGCGGTCTGCCTCCCCGTACCCCTCATAGCCCGAGGTGCGGCTGGGCATCCCGCCCCAGTCTGTGTCCTGGGCGGGAGACAGGTAGGAGCGGCCCGAGCGCTCCAGGTGCTCCGGGGGGATCTCCTCTGTAAAGCGGGAGGGTCGGTTAGAGCTGGTGCGCCCAAAGAGCATACGCTGGTTGGCGCAGGTGAGGTAGAGCTCCTGCCTTGCCCGGGTCATGGCTACGTAACAGAGCCTGCGCTCCTCCTCCATCTCCTCCGTCTCGCCGATGGCCCGGATTCCGGGAAAAATCCCCTCCTCCATGCCAACCACAAAGACAACCGGGAACTCCAGGCCCTTGGCCGCGTGCATAGTCATCATCACTACGCAGTCCTGGTTGGGGTCGTGGCTGTCCAGGTCGGTATACAGGGCGATCTCGTCCAAAAATCCGTGGAGGGCGTCTTCAAGGCTCTCCTCCGGGTCGGCCCGGTTTTCCAGGTAGCCGTTGATGGAGGTGAGCAGCTCCCGCACATTCTCCAGGCGGGTGCGGTCCTCCACGGTATTCTTCCCCTCCAGCATGACAGCGTACCCCGTGCGGGCGAGAAGCTCCTCATAAAACTCCGGGAGGGTGAGTTTGTTTTCCTCCAGCAGCTCATGCAGGCCCTTGATGAGAGCAGTAAACTCCCCCAGCTTTTTTCCCGCTCGCTCCAGCTCCGGATACATCCCGGCGTTGTCGATGACCGCGTAGAGGGAGGCCCCCTCCCGCCGGGCGATCTGCGCCGCCCGCTCCACAGTGGTGCTGCCAATACCCCGGGGAGGATTGTTGATGATCCGCTGCAGACGCAGATCGTCCTCCGGATTGTTGAGTACCGCCAGATAGGCGATCATGTCCTTCACTTCAGCCCGGTCAAAGAACCGGGTGCCGCCGATGATCCGGTAGGGTACGCCGTTGCGCTTGAAGGCCTGCTCCAGCTGGTTGGACTGGGCGTTCATCCGGTAGAGCACGGCGTGGTCCTTCCAGTGCCGGCCTTTGGAGAAGCCGTCCAAGATCCGAGCGGCCACATACTGCCCCTCATCGCTCTCGTTCATGGCGGAGTAGAGCTTCAGCTTCTCCCCCGCTCCGGCCTTGGTCCACAGCTCCTTGCCCTTGCGGCCCTGGTTATTGCGGATGACCGCGTTGGCCGCATCCAGAATATGGCCGGTGGAGCGGTAATTTTCCTCCAGGCGGATGACCCTGGCCCCCTTGTACTGCTCCTCGAAGGAGAGGATATTTTCAATGGTGGCTCCCCGGAAGCGGTAGATAGACTGGTCGTCATCACCCACCACGCAGAAGTTTTCATACCCCCCCGCCAGGGTGGAGGCCAGGCGGTACTGCAAATTGTTGGTGTCCTGATACTCATCAATGAGAACGTAGCGGAATTTTTTCTGGTAGTAGGTCCGCACCTCCTCAAAGCCCAGCAGCAGGCGCACGGTATGTAGGATAATGTCGTCAAAATCCAGGGCGTTGGCCTCCCACAGCCGCCGTTGGTACTCGGTATAGACCTTGGCGATTTTGGAAAGACGGTAGTCCCCGGACTTCTCGCACTGCTGCTGGTAGTCCTGGGCCAGGAGCATCTGGTCCTTGGCCCGGGAGATGTACCCCAGCATCGACCGGGGGGCAAACTGCTTTTCGTCCATCTGCAGGTCTTTCAGGCAGTCCTTAATGACCCGCAGGGAGTCGTCGGTATCATAAATCGTAAAGGAGGAGGAGAACCCCAGCTTCTCAATGTCCCGGCGAAGAATGCGCACGCAGGCGGAGTGGAAGGTACTGGCCCAGATGTCGTTGGCGGCGGGGCCCAGCATATTGCTGAGGCGGTCTTTCAGCTCTCCGGCGGCCTTATTGGTGAAGGTAATGGCCAGGATGGTCCAGGGGGCGGCAGGGTCCAGGCGGCACAGCCGCTCCTGGCTCAGCTTGTCCCCCTCCCCCGTGCGGGCGTAGTTCTCCAGAAAGGCCAGATCGTCCTCAGTCACAAAGTCGGGCACCTCCGGGCTGTCCCCGCCCCGGCCATACTTCATTAAATTGGCAATGCGGTGGATGAGCACAGTGGTCTTGCCGCTGCCTGCCCCCGCAAGCAGCAGCAATGGGCCCTCTGTGGCCAGAACGGCCTTGCGCTGTTCGGGATTGAGCCCGGCAAAGTCCCGGGCAATGGCCTCCCGGCGGGCCTTGGCAAATCTCTGCTGCTGTTGCTGGTCAAGCATAGGTCAACCCATCCTTATATCAGTTTAGAGTCGTTCCGCTCTGTAGCCAAAGTCGGAACCTGAGAAAAAATCACCGCCGGAACCAATTTCCGGCGGTGGTGTGATAGTTGTTCCGGGCGGCGCATATCCTTTTTCTGTGGACAGCCCCTCAGCGGAAGAATCTCCGGCTCAGCCAGAGCAGTACGCAGGCCCCCACCACGGACACGACCAGGTCGGCAAACCATCCGTAGGCGTAAAAGCCCAGCAGGCTAAAGAGCACGCCGCCTATCACCGAGCCGATGATGCCCACCACGATGTTGCCCATCAGTCCGTTGCGCTCTCCCATCAGGCCCCCGGCGATCCAGCCCACAAAGGCTCCGCTCAAAAGCATTCCCAACAGTCGAAACAGCATAGGCTTCCCTCCTCTTCTCAGAGGTTTGAGTATACTCCATTTTCTCTGAAAATGCAAGCCCCGGCCCACCGCCGACGGCTCCTGCACAGGACTTGACGGGGCCATTCTTTTTGCAACTAAATTGTAACCATTTTTTCATCAACTCGTAATGTCTCAGATACGATGGTTACAGGCCCCCCGTGATATACTGATAACACAAACAGGAAAGGAGGTCTTCTTATGAAAAAACTTTTGACGACCGCTTTGATTACTGCTCTTTTGGTGCTCCCTCTGGGCACTGTGGCCTTGGCCGATCATGAGGAGACCCCGGAGATGTCCTCGTCCTCCCAGGAGTATATCCCCGGCGGCGTCCCCGCTCAGGTGAACGCGGAGCAGGCTATGTCCCCCGCCCTGCACGGTGTACTGCTGGCTATGATGAACCACAATGTAGACTCCTTTGATTCCAGCAACACGGCCCTGGCCTGGGAAAGCCTGTACAATATGCTCTCCCTCTACGGGCAGCTGGACAACCGCTCGGAGTATCAAAACGCGGACACCCTGCTTCTCCTGTCTGAGACGGTGCGGGACTACACCGCCGCCCTGGATTGCAGCTTCGATGACCTGGGCCCCCTGCCCCAGGAGCTCAGCGACCGCATGACCTACGACGCCGCCTCGGACAGCTACCAGGTGGTTTGCGGCAACAATGAGCAGGCCCGCTTTGAGATCCGCAGCTCCCGGGACAACGGCGGCATCGTCACCCTGTCCGGCGCGCTGGTTTACCTGGCGGACGGCTCCGACCTGGCCCAGTTTGAGGCCACCCTTCAGAGCCGTGACAGTATGTTTGGCTATGCCATCACGTCGCTGCACCTGATTTGATCCGTTCACAGCCGCCGGAGAGGGATTTCCCTCTCCGGCGGTTTATGTTGCAAAAAAGGCTATGGAGAACTGCCCCGATGGGGATTCTCCATAGCCTTTTTTCTTCTTTACCGGCCGCCATGCTAGAAAAGCGGGCTCTCTCTTCCCGCCCTGCGGCATTTTGTCTGTCCGGCTGTTCGCGGGCCGAACGCGGGGACATTACTTGCGGAACAGTCCGCCCATCTCCTGAAAGCACCGGGGACAAATATTCTTCCCCCGGAATTCAATGATGTCTTTCTCACTGTCGCAGAAGATACAGGCGGGCTGAAATTTTTTCAGCACGATGGACGATCCGTCCATATAAATTTCCAGGGAGTCCTTTTCTTCAATATCCAGGGTACGACGCAGCTCAATGGGCAAAACAATGCGTCCCAGTTCGTCCACCTTTCGAACAATACCAGTGGATTTCATATCCTGACGCCTCCTTCTCTCTGTTTGCAAACTGCCCGTAGGGACCCGGCGGAACCGGGCAGCTTGGGCGTGATTTTTTACACCTTTATTGTACAAATAAACAAATATCATGTCAACAGTAAATGTAGGTCAAAACAGGGGGAAAAATGTAAATTTTTCTTGCAAAAGGGGGATTGAGCTGGATTTTTTTGTAAATTTTTGGTTCCATTCCCGTCATGGATTTCCATTAATTACCGTATGGATAACCATATAAGGGAGGGACGTTTTCTTGACTATGACGGTAATCTGGACCGGGATGGCCGTGATCTCGGTACTGTGCAGCCTGTTCACCGGGCAAGGGGCGGCGGTGGCCTCAGCGGCGGTGGAGGGGGCCTCAGCAGCGGTGCAGCTGTCGCTATCCATCGCAGGTATGCTGTGCCTGTGGTCGGGGGTGATGGAAGTAATGGAGCAGTCAGGGCTGGCGGCGAAGCTGTCCAAGCTGCTGGGGCCGGTGCTGCGGCTTCTGTTTCCCCAGCAGGCGGGGGACCAGGCGGTTATGGAGCGTATCTCAGCCAACGTGTCCGCCAATCTGCTGGGGCTGGGCAACGCCGCCACTCCCCTGGGACTGGAGGCTGCTCGGCACATGGCCCGGAAAAGCCATGGGGTAGCATCAGACGGTCTTTGTATGCTTGTGGTGTGCAACACCGCTTCCCTCCAGCTGATCCCAACCACCGTAGCCTCGGTTCGGGCGGCTGCGGGAAGCCAGACTCCCTTCGATATCCTGCCAGCGGTATGGCTGGCCTCGGCCCTGTCAGTGGGGACAGGAGTGCTGGCCTGCAAGCTTCTGGCCCGACTGTGGAGGAGCTGAGATGGAGCTTTTCTTCACCATGCTGGTCCCCGGCACCCTGGCCGGAGTGGCCCTTTACGGCGCCCTCCATCGGGTGGACGTCTATTCCGCCCTGTGCAAGGGGGCGGGCTCGGGGCTGGAAACGCTGGTACGCATTGTCCCCGCCCTCATCGGACTGATGACAGCGGTGTATATGCTCCGGGCCTCCGATGCCCTGGAGCTGCTGGCCCAGACCCTGCGTCCGTGGATGGAGCGTGTGGGCCTGCCGCCGGAGCTGCTGCCCCTGATGCTGGTGCGGCCGGTGAGCGGCTCGGCCGCTTTAGGGGTTGGCTCGGAGCTGATTCAAACCTATGGCCCCGACTCCCAGCTGGGCCGGACGGCGGCGGTGATGCTGGGCTCCACTGAGACCACCTTCTACACCATCGCCGTCTATTTTGGTGCGGTGGGCATTTCCCGCACCCGATATGCGGTCCCTGCTGCCCTGTGCGCCGATCTGGTAGGGTTCTGGGCGGCGGCCTGGGCGGTACGGCTGCTGTTTTAGCGCCACAGCTGAAAAATCTTTGAAAAAAGGCACCTGCCCTCTTTGGGCAGGGGCTAAAATCTTTATCTTTCCAGTTCCTCGGTGATCTCCCTCGGCTCCGGCGCCACCACCGGCTCGTCGTGCTCCAACTGATCGAAGTAGTCCTCGTCCTGGAGCACCGGCTTGCGGTGCTGGGCGATGGCCATGATGGTTGGGTAAAGGACGATGGCCACCAGGCCCCCGGAAAAGCCGTTGTTATAGAGGTTCATCCCCGCCACCGGGGAGCTGGTGTACAGCACCACCGAGGAGTGGAGAAACCCCGCCAGCACCCCATAGGGCCAGCCAAAGTAGCCGGCGACGGGGGCCAGGGTAGTGCAAAACAGGCAGGCCAGCTGCACTGCGGAGTCGTTGAGCTGCCAATGCATGACCAAGCTGCCCAAAAACACCCCGGCCATCACCGGGATAATATTGCCCGCGTGTTTGCCAAAGGCAGAAAAGCCCATAATGGTGAGGATACCGCCCACCGTGGGGCCGTTCAAATCGCCGCCCCCCAACAGGATAAAGGCCATACCGATCAGACCGTTGACCCCCATGTTGATCAGCACCGGGGCGGGGCCGAACATACGCAGATAGTCGCTGGGGGCCCGGCCGCTGGTGAGCAGCAGCCGGCGGTAACCCGCCCAGGCGGCCCAAATGGGCTTGCCGCTGAAGAACAGCCCCGCCACGATCAGCCCCACGCAGAAGATCCCCAGCAGGACGGCAAACAAGCGGTTATACCCGCTTGCCCACCGGTAATGGAGGGTGGGGTCGGCGCCCAGGGAGGTCATCAGGGGCACACAGATAAAGGCCAGCAGGCCGCAGGCAAAGCCCACATTATAGAGATTCATGCCATTTTGGATTCGGTAAGTATATCTGGCCAGGGGCGGCATGACAAAGCCGATGACCAATCCCACCAAGGCCCCCCAAAACGGGTTGCCCCAGCCGTTGTCCAGGCTGATGTAGCTGACGATGGGAGCCAGGGCGGTGGCCATCAGGCCGATGCCCGCGTAGCTGCCCACCGGCTCCCGCTTCACCTTGGCGTACAGCCAGGAACCGATGAGGATAGGCCAGATGTTCACCAGGTTCTTTCCAAACAGGGAAAAGCCGGACATCAGGCCGATCTCTACCAGGGTCATGCCGTTGAGTACATCCCGGGACAGGTAGAGTACACAGATGGTCACAGCGGTGACCAGGGCGGAGTTGACCAGGGCGGCCCCCGGCCCGGCCACCATCACATAGTCGGTAATGAGGGCGTCCTCCACGATCACAATACGCGTCAGACCCCGGAAGATGTTCTCCGGGGTGTCCAGGGCAAACCCTGTCAGCAGGGTGAGTGCCACAAACGCCCACAGGTAAGGAAACATCCTGTCATAGCGGGCGTGGTGGTCATGGTGCAGCAGGTGGAACAGCTCACGATTGGGCATAGGCGCGCTCTCTCCCTCCGGTCAGATGTTGGGGCGGCCCGGCTCAGGCGCGCCGCTTGAAAAAGTCCCGGGTCTGCCGGGCGTTCTGGCGGATCTCATCGGCCAGGGCCTCCATGGTGGGGAACTTCCGCTCCCCCCGGATGCGGTGGTAAAACTCCATACGCACCGGGTGGCCGTACAGGTCTCCGGAGAAATCAAGGATGAACCCCTCCACTGTCACCTGGCCGTCGTTATTCTCCACGGTGGGCCGCACCCCCACGTTGGTCACAGCGCTGCGGCACTCCCCGTCAAACCACACTCGGGTGGCGTACACCCCGTAGGCTGGGACGATGACCCCCTCAGGCACCCGGAGGTTGACCGTGGGAAAGCCCAGGGTGGAAGAGCCGATCTTCTTTCCGTGGGTCACCCGCTGGGTGAGGATGTGTGGGTGTCCAAGGAACTGGACCGCCCGGTCCATCTCCCCCTGGGCGATAAGGGTTCGGATGTAGGTGGAGGAGATGGTGATGCCGTCCTGCTCCACCTTTCCCACGATGTCACAGCCAATGCCCAGCTGGGCGCACTTCTCCTGAAGTCTTTTGGGGTTGCCCTTGCCCAGGTAGCCGAAGTGGAAGTCGTGACCAGCCACCACATGGACCGCCCCCAGTTCCTCCACCAGGTAGCGGACGATGAACTCCTCCCAGTCCATGCGCTGCATGGCGTCAAAGGAGGCAACGATCACCTCCTGGATGTTGTACCACCGGCGCATCAGCCAGATCCGGTCCTCCACTGAGCTGAGCAGGGGCACCTTCTGCCCCGTAATGGCTCCGCCGGGGTGGCGGTCAAAGGTAAAGGCGCAGGCAGTGGCCTCCAGCCGGTCCGCCGCGGCGGTCACCGCCCGCAGCAAGGCTCCGTGGCCCAGATGGACTCCGTCAAAAAAGCCCAGGGCGATCACACGTTTGGGTTTGTTGGGCATAGTTTCTCTCCTTGTGTATGCTTATGATTTTCAATGGGTACTGGATGACTTTTTGTAAAATGGGGCTTCTTCCCCCGCGGAGCCTCTCACACGCTGAAAAAGCTCTTCACCGTCTCCAGCTTTTTCCCGGTCACCCGGCCCAGAGCCAGAAACTCTCCGCTCTCTCCATACACCCGGCACTCTCCGTCAAAGCCAGCCGTCCGGGGCAGAATGACGGTCATCCCGTTTCGCACCTTCTTCTCCAGCTCCGGCTTTAAAATGAGGACAGGCCGCCCGGAAAAGTAGGCGTCCACACTCAGCAGCAGCGCCGCCGGGTCCTCCGCCTGCTGAACTTCCTCCAAGCTTACCGCATCATCCAGGGTGAAGCCCGCGGCCATGGTCCGTCTCAAGCTGCTCATACACCCTCCACAGCCCAGAGCCTGCCCGATATCGTGGCAGAGGGTGCGTACATAGGTACCCTTGGAGCAGCGCACCCGGATGGTAAAGTCCGCCTCCCCCTCCCGGCTCTCCAAAGTGAGAGAATGGATGGTGACTTTTCGGGCGGGACGCTCCACCTCTTTGCCCTTCCGGGCCAGCTCATAGAGCTTTTTGCCGTTTATCTTGATGGCTGAGTACATAGGGGGCACCTGGCTGATCTCACCCTGAAACTGCTCCAGCACCCGTTTCAGATCCTCTTCCGTGACGCAGACGTGTCGCTGCTCCAGCGTCTGGCCGCTGGTATCCTGGGTGTTGGTAATAAGGCCCAGCCGCAGCCCGGCCACATACTCCTTGTCACCCTCCCCGGCAAATTCCACTGCCCGGGTGGCCCGGCCCACGAACACGGGCAGTACCCCGGTGGCCATGGGGTCCAGGGTACCGGCGTGACCAATGCGCTTCTCTCGAAAAATGCCCCGGAGCTTGGCGCACACATCCATGCTGGTCCATTCCTGAGGCTTATCTATTACGATAATTCCATTAGGCATAGCAGGCACTCCTTTCCTCGCGGCGCAGCCCAGCAAAGCGGGTGCGGCGCGAAAAGGAGGAGCCGCGCGCCTGGATAAGCCCCTTTGCCCCAGCGAAGGGGCGTTCCAACAGGGCGTGCTCCGACGCGGTCCATTCCTGAGGCTTATCTATCACGATAATTCCGTTCGGCATTAGGCCCTCCCTGTTTCCTGTCGGACCTTTTCAATGGCTTCCAGCACCGCCTCACGGACCTGGGCCATTGTTCCCTCCACCGTGGCCCCGGCGGCAGCGGCGTGGCCTCCGCCTCCCAGGATGGCGCACACGGCGCTGGCATTCAGGTCCCCAGGTTCGGTACGCAGGGACAGCTTGCACACCCCGGGGCTCAGCTCCCGGAGAGTCACGCCGTTTTTGACCCCTGCCACTTGGCCCACAAAGGAGGAAATATCTTCCACGTCCCGCTCCTCAGCCCCCACCTGGGCGATCATATCCAGGGTGAGGAAGACCAGAGCGGTCTCTCCCCCGTCCCGCAGCTCCATGCCGGCGGCCAGCATCCCCTCGATCTTCAGCCGCCGGAAAGACTTGGTCCGGAAGTGGCGGCGGTTCACCGGATAAGGATCAAAGCCCGTCTCCATCAGCGCCGCGGCCACCCGGTGGGTGGCGGGGGTGGTGTTGCTGTATACAAAGCAGCCGCAGTCGGTAGACACGGCCACATACAAAGCCTCCCCCATTTCCGGGGTGATTGCCCCCAAATGCTGTACGATCTCATACATCAATTCCCCGCAGGCCGCCCGTGTGGCGTCCAGGCAGGTGTGCTTGGCGTAAAATTCCTGGGAGGGGTGGTGGTCAATGGCCAGATCTACCCACTCCAGATACTGCTTGGCATTGTCCGGGAACAGGCCCCGGGCGGCCATGTCCACAGCCACCACCGTCTCCGGTTCATATCCCTGGGGGGCAAGCAGTCCCTCCAGGTAGGGGGTAAAGAGAGAGGTGGCCTCGGGATTCTCCAGGACATATGCCTGCTTCCCCGCCAGGCGCAGCGCCCGGCACAGCCCGGCGGCACAGCCGATGGTATCTCCATCGGGGCGCACATGGGTGAGGATCAGATAACGGTCATGGGTGTTCAAAAATTCAGCGGCTTCTTTTGGGGTCATAGAGTTCCCTCCTGTCTAAACTCCCTCATTCCTCATCCAGAATGATGTGCTCGTTGGCCGGATTGGCGGGCTTGACCACCTCTGGATCACGCAGCATCTCCAGAATGTGGGCGCCCTTGTCGATAGAGTCGTCCCGGACAAAGGTGAGCTCCGGGGTGTTGCGCAGGTTGAGGGTGCGGCCCAGCTCCCGGCGCAGCCAGCCCGATGCGGACTTCAGCCCCTTGACTACCTGGTCAACGTCCCCCTTGTCCAGAATGGACACATAGACTTTGGCAAATTTCAGGTCCGGGGTGGTATCCACCGCAGTCACGGAGATCAGCCCCGTGACCCGGGGGTCCTTCACCGTGGGGATGAGGGCGGCCAGTTCCCGCTGGATCTCCTCATTGATGCGGCCCATCCGATTGCTCGCCATAAATAATTCCTCCTTTTTCTCTGCCCCCTCGTCCTTGAGAGGAACAGATGCGGCGGTTTCCGCCTTACTTTTCGTCTGTAAAACCCAGCAGATAATCCGCTGACACCTGATAGTGTTCACAGATCAGGGCAAATTTCTCAATCGTGGTACTTTTTTTCCCGCTTTCCATTTCACTGACCTGGGCCTTTCCAATGCCAATGATTTCCCCAAGTTCAGATTGCTTCTCTCCATGGAATCGGCGAACCTCTTTGAGTCGTTCTCCAAATTTTTCTTGAGAAAACATAGACTCCTCCCTTGACAGTTCGCTATTTTAGAACTATAATAAATCCGCAGTTCGAAAATAGTAAACTTTATTCGTGAGGTGATTTTATGACAGTCCTGTTTGAACTTCTTTACAACGCCTGGTGCCCCTCCTACGATCCGAGCCGTTTTCCCGACTACAAGCGCAGCGACCCTGTCCGGGCCTACGGCCAGTTTGCCTTTGAGGAGGGCTTCAAGCTGGCCGTCAGCCTGCTTTTCCTGTCGCTGGAACCTGAAAGGCTGAGTAAAATTCAGTGACAGGGATGTTTCGCCGCCTCTGCGGCGAGTGACTTTGCTCCCGGCGGCAAAGTCACCAAAACGCCGTTCAAGGGGGAGATGTTTCGGTTCATCTCCCCCTTGAAAATCCCCCTCTTCAGCGACCAATCAGGGGGACTGCGGTCCCCCTATTGGATGTACCCCCTGGGGACTGGCGGAGAATTTCAAGTACTTCTTCTGGCGGAGAAAAACCAATCGCCCTACCTCACCAAGGCAGAGGCTCGGCGCCTTTACAGCAGGACAGGACAAAACAAAATGAAATGTTCTTCAAAACGCGAAACAGGGCGGGCGAAAACGCCCGCCCTGTGCTTTAGGGTTTGATTCAGATTTTTGTCACACCTGAATCTGCTCCATGACGTAGGCCTCGATGATGTCGCCCTCTTTGATGTCCTGGAACTTCTCAAAGGTGATACCGCACTCGTAGCCGGAGGCGACCTCCTTCACGCTGTCCTTGAAGCGCTGGAGGGAGGCGATGGCACCGTCGTAGATAACGATGTTATCCCGGAGCAGACGCATCTGGGCGCCACGCTGCATCTTGCCGTCCAGCACGTAGCAGCCGGCCACCATGCCCACGCCGGTGATGCGGAAGACATTGCGGACCTCGGCCCGGCCCAGCTCCACTTCCTTGAACTTGGGCGCCAGCATACCCTTCATGGCCGCCTCGATCTCGTTGATGGCGTCATAAATGACCCGGTACATCCGCATATCCACGCCGCTGCGGGGGGCGGACTCCTTGGCGTTGGCGTCAGGCCGCACGTTGAAGCCCACGATGATGGCCCCGGAGGTGGCGGCCAGCATCACGTCGCTCTCGCTGATAGCGCCCACGGCGCAGTGAATGACCCGCACCCGGACCTCCTCGTTGGAGAGCTTCTCCAGAGAGGCCTTCACCGCCTCGGCGGAGCCCTGGACGTCGGCCTTGACGATAATGTTCAGGTTCTTCATTTCCCCGGCCTGGATCTGGCTGAACAGATCGTCCAGGGTGACCTTGCCTACGTTGTTATTAAGGGCGCTCTTCTGCTCATGCTTGCGCTGCTCCACCAGCTCACGGGCCATACGCTCGTCAGCCACGGCGTGGAAGTCGTCGCCGGCGCCGGGCACCTCGCTCATGCCGATGATCTCCACAGGGACGGAGGGACCGGCGGTGGTGACCTTCTTTCCCTGGGCGTTGGTCATGGCGCGGACACGGCCCACGGCGGTGCCGGCAATGATCACGTCGCCCTGCTTCAGGGTGCCGTTCTGCACCAGCAGGGTAGCCACGGGTCCGCGGCCCTTGTCCAGCCGGGCCTCGATAACGGCGCCGTGGGCGGAGCGGTTGGGGTTGGCCTTCAGCTCACGCATCTCAGCGGTGAGCACCACCATGTCCAGCAGGTTGTCAATGCCCATGCCTGTCTTGGCGGAGATGGGGCAGATGATGGTATCGCCGCCCCACTCCTCGGGCACCAGCTCGTACTCGGTGAGCTGCTGCATGATCCGGTCAGGGTTGGCGGTGGGTTTATCCATCTTGTTGATGGCAACAATAATGGGGATCTCAGCGGCCTTGGCGTGGTTGATGGACTCCACGGTCTGGGGCATGATGCCGTCGTCAGCGGCCACCACCAGGATGGCCACGTCGGTGATCATAGCGCCGCGGGCACGCATGGCGGTAAAGGCCTCATGGCCGGGGGTATCCAGGAAGGTGACGGGCTTGCCACCCACGTCAACCTGATAGGCGCCGATGTGCTGGGTAATGCCGCCAGCCTCGCCGGAGACCACGTTGGCGTGGCGGATATAGTCCAGCAGAGAGGTCTTGCCGTGGTCCACGTGGCCCATGACCACCACAACGGGGGCCCGGGGCTGGAGATCCTCCTCCCGGTCCTCGGCGGTGTCGATGAGCTTTTCCTCGATGGTGACGATGACCTCTTTCTCCACCTTGCAGCCCATCTCCTCAGCGATGATGGCGGCGGTGTCGAAGTCGATGATCTCGCTGAGGGAGGCCATGACGCCGTTCTTCATCAGGCACTTGACCACCTCGGCGCCGGTCTTCTTCATGCGGCTGGCCAGCTCACCCACGGAGATCTCGTCGGGGATGAGGACCTTAACGGGGGCCTTCTTGGCAATCTCCAGCTGGAGGCGGCGCATACGGTCCTGCTCCTCCTGCTTGCGCTTGTTGCCGAAGTTGCCGGCCTGCTTGCCGCCCCGCTGACGCTGGGCGTTGCGGCCCTGGAACTTCTGCTTGCCGCCGCCCTGGGTCTGGCGCTCGGAGGTGAAGGACTCCAAACGCTCGTCGTACTTGTCCAGGTTCACCGCCGGGCCGCCGCGGGTGTCCACAACCTTCTTCTCCCGCACGCCGGTGGGGCGCTGGACGGTCTCGGTCTGGGGCTTCTGGGGGGCGGGAGCGGCCTTCTCCTCCTTCTGCTCAGCAGCAGGGGCGGCCTTCTTCTCCTGGGGCGCGGGCTTCTTCTCGGCGGCCTTGGGAGCGGCCTTCTCCGGAGCCTTGGGCTCGTGATAGGTATCGGCATAGACCGACTCGATGGAGTCGATCTGATT
>CALWOP010000014.1 GCA_944383195.1 uncultured Oscillospiraceae bacterium | reverse complement strand
CAACAAGAAGTTCGGTCTGGACAAGTAAGACACTCCCAAAAGCCGCGCCGAGGAATCGGTGCGGCTTTTTGCGTATTCTCACGGTATTGTCCCCGGTTCTGGGGCATACAATAACCTGCGCCCATATTGTGAAGGAGGTATGTCATATGTTTACATCTGTGGACCCCAAGTCCCTGGATCAGAATGTTTTTTCCCTCATTGGAGATCAATGGATGCTCATTACCGCCGGTACAGCGGATCAATGCAACACCATGACCGCCTCCTGGGGCGGACTGGGCGTCATCTGGGGAGCGCCTGCCGCCACCTGCTATATCCGGCCACAGCGCTATACCAAGGAATTTGTGGATCGGGAGGAGTACTTTACCCTCACCTTCTTCTCTGAGGAATACCGCAAGGCCCTCTCCCTGTGCGGCTCCAAGAGCGGCCGGGAGATCGACAAGGTAAAAGAGTGCGGCTTCACGGTGAAGACCGCCGCCTGCGGTGCCCCTTATTTTGAGGAGGCCCAGCTGGTGCTGGTGTGCCGCAAGCGCTTTGCCCAGGCGATGGACCCCAACAACATTCCCCAGGAAATCAAGGAGAAGTGGTATCCTCAGCAGGACTACCACACCATGTATATCGGAGAAATTGTAGAGGCATTCAAAAAAGAGGTGTGACCTCTTTTTTGAGGAGGCTGCGGCCCCCTACGTGCATAATTTGTCCGCATAGGCGGACAAATTTTACGCGAAGTCGGGCCGCAATCCCCTCTCGAAACAGTGGCTGTGCCGCTGTTTCGGAGAATTGAGGAGGCTTTATGTCCGAAAAATTTACGCAAGAAAAATATAACCGGGCGGTGCTGGTGGGCCTGAGTGCATTCAGCCTGTCCCGGGAGGAAAACGCTACCGAGGAGTCCATGGAGGAGCTGTCCGCCCTGCTGGAGACGGCGGGAGGCGAGACCGTGGGGGTGGTCATGCAGCAGAAAGACAGTCCTGACCCCCGCACGTTCATTGGCGAGGGCAAAGTGGCCGAGGTCCGGGACTTGGTTCAGGCCATGGATGGGGACATGGTGATCTTTGACAACAGCCTGTCCCCCTCCCAGCAGCGGGTACTCAGTGAGGTGCTGAAGGTGTCCGTGCTGGACCGATCTGCCCTCATTTTGGACATCTTCGCCCAGCGGGCCCGTACCCGGGAGGGACGGCTTCAGGTGGAGCTGGCCCAATATAAATACCTGCTGCCCCGTCTGCTGGGTATGTGGAAGCATCTGGAGCGCCAGGAGGGCGCCATCGGTACCCGTGGCCCCGGTGAGACCCAGCTGGAGAGCGACCGGCGGCACATCCACAAGAAAATTTCCAAGCTGGAGGCCGAACTGAAGGACGTGCGCCGGGTCCGTGCTACCCAGCGGGAGCGGCGCATTAAAAATGAGGTACCCGTGGTGGCTATCGTGGGATATACCAACGCGGGCAAATCCACTCTGCTCAATCACCTCACCGGAGCGGAGATCCCCGCCAACAACCGCCTCTTTGATACCCTGGACACCACCACCCGCACCCTGGAGATTTCCGATACCTGCACCGTGCTCATTTCCGATACGGTAGGTTTCATCCGCAAGCTTCCCCACCACCTGGTGGAGGCCTTCAAGGCCACTTTGGAGGAGCTGGAGTACGCCGACCTGCTGCTTCATGTCATCGACTCCTCCAGTCCCCAGTGGCGGGAGCAGGCCGAGGTGGTGGAGCAGCTCATCCATGAGCTGGGGGCTGACCAGACCCCACGTATTGAGGTTTTCAACAAGTGCGATCTGTGGACCGGAGACATCCGCCCCCACGGAGAGGGCCGGGTGTCCATCTCCGCCAAGACTGGGGAGGGCGTACCCGAGCTTCTGGCGGCCATCGGCCGGGTATTGGATAACGGCGCCCGGCGGGTCACCATCCACCTGCCCTATGACAAGGGCGGGATTCTGGAAGCCCTCTATCGGGAGGCCAAGGTGGAGAGTGTGGAGTACGGTGAGACCATCGATGTGGTGGCCGTGTGTACCCCCAAGATCATCGGCCAGCTGGGCCCTCTGGTGGAGGGATGGAAACCCAAAAAGGAATTTTGGGAGGAGTAGGGAACGTGGCGGAGCTGGAGACCAAACGGCTTGTGCTGCGTCCCTTTGCTGAGACGGATGCGGCGGACCTGTACGCCTATGCGAAGGACCCCAGAGTGGGGCCTGCGGCAGGCTGGCCGCCCCACACCAGCGTGGAAAACAGCCTGGAAATCATCCGCACTGTCTTTGCTGCTCCCAATGTCTTTGCCCTTATAGACCGGGAGAGCGGCAAGGTGATCGGGTCCGCCGGCTTTGTTGGCCGGCACCGCGTCGAGCTGCCAAGGCCGGATGATGAGCTGGGCTACGCCCTCAGCCCGGAGTTTTGGGGCCGGGGCCTGATGTCGGAGACGGCCCGGGAGCTGATCCGCTTTGGATTTGAGGACCTGGGCCTGCGTACCATCTGGTGTAATCACTATGAGGGGAATGAGCGTTCCCGCCGGGTGATTGAAGCGTGTGGTTTTTGCCATCAGTTTTCCCAAGAGGAAGCGGTGGAACTGATGGGGGAGCGGCGAATGACCCATTACTATGCCCTGAGCCGGGAGGAGTGGGCAGCCAGACAGGCGGTGAGGAAATGACCGAATATTATATTCCCACCCGGGAGGGTGTTGGGGAACTGGTGGAAAAGCGCTCTCGTTTTCTTGGCCATGTGTGGCGGGTGTCTTCAGAGGAGGAGGCCCGGGAGAAAATCGAGGCCACCAAGAAAAAACACTACGACGCCCGGCACAACTGCTGGTGCTACATCATCAAGGACGGCCCCACTCGCTACTCCGATGACGGAGAGCCCCAAGGTACCGCTGGACAACCTATGCTCAACGTGTTCCAGCGGGAGGGTGTAGTCAACGTATGCTGCGTGGTCACCCGGTATTTTGGAGGAATCCTCCTGGGGGCGGGAGGTCTGGTCCGGGCCTACACCCAGAGCGCAAAGGACGCGCTGGACGCGGCGGGGATCTCGGTGGTGCGCCGGTGGGTTGCCATGGAGGTCCCCTGCACCTACGCCCAGTTTGAGCAGACCCGCCGGGAGGTGGAGAGCTTTGGCGGCGTGGTGGAGCAGGTAGACTATGGCGCCGACGTGGTGCTGTCCGCCTTGTTGCCTGAGGAGCGGGCGGAGGACTTTGCAGCCCATATTTTAGACGCTTCCGCCGGCACCATCCAGGTGCTGGAGGCGGGGGAGCAATTTAAAGACGTACCCGTTCGAGAGACGGCAATCCAATGAGCAATAAAGCCCTCATCCCATGGATGAGGGCTTTATTTTGTTGCTAATGCACAAAACGAAAACGTTTCCATTATGCGACTTCAACAATTATCGTCCTTGACGGAGACTGGTCCCTCCTGCTAGAATACGGGTGACCGATGAGAAAGCGGTCCACAGCGCCCGGGCTGAGCAGGGCCTTCCTGCGACCTGTGCGGCGCGTGAAATTCTGAAGTAATGGAGGAATCAAGTTATGGTACGTGAGATTGAGATCAAGGATGGTTCCCAGATCGAAAAGATCAACCGGCTGGCTTGCGACACTCCCTTTGAGGTTTGGTTAAGCTCCGGTACGGTTATGCTGGATGCCCGTTCTCTGCTGGGTCTGTTCGCTCTGGTGGGCAAAAAGGCCAATGTGGTAGCCGAGGATAATGTGAATCCCCGGGCGTTCAACAAGCTGGTCAACAAGATGATCTGATGTTCAAACAGGGAAATCCCCTGTTTGAGATGGAATGCAGGAAAATCCCCCGTGTCTCAAAAAAGAGACACGGGGGATTTTCGTAAGGAGAGGGAGGTTTATCAAAAATCAAAGCAGGTGGAAATTCACGATCAGCCCGGAGAACACGATAGAGACCGTAGACACCAGCTTGATGAGAATATTCAGGGAGGGGCCGGAGGTATCCTTGAAGGGGTCGCCCACAGTGTCGCCGATGACGGCGGCCTTATGCTGATCTCCGCCCTTGCCGCCATGGTGACCGGCCTCAATGTATTTTTTGGCATTGTCCCAGGCGCCGCCGGCGTTGGACATGAACACTGCCATAGCAAAGCCGCTGACAGATACGCCGCCCAGCAGGCCTACCACGCCCTCCACAGACAGGATGAGGCCGGTGAGGATGGGGACAATAATAGCCAGCAAAGAGGGCTTCACCATTTCTCTTAAAGCGCCCTTGGTACAAAGGCCGACGCAGGAGGCGTAGTCCGGGTCGGTTTTCCCCTCCATGATCCCGGTGATTTCACGGAACTGGCGGCGAACCTCCACCACAATGGATTGGGCGGCCCGCTGCACCGCACTCATGGTGAAAGCGGCAAAGACAAAGGTGAGCATGGCGCCGATGAACAAACCCACCAGAACGGCAGGATTGGTGAGGGACAGGTCGGGGGCGTGCTCCATCTTGGCTTTGACAATGTCTACATAGCTGACCAGAAGGGCCAGGGCGGTAAGGGCGGCGGAACCGATGGCAAAGCCCTTGCCGGTGGCGGCGGTGGTATTGCCCAGGGAGTCCAGCGCATCGGTGCGTTCCCGCACTTCCTTGCCCAGGCCGGACATTTCCGCGATGCCGCCGGCGTTGTCAGCCACGGGGCCGTAGGCATCGGTAGCCAAAGTGATGCCAAGGGTAGAGAGCATACCTACGGCAGCGATGCCGATGCCATAGAGGCCCTTGGCGAAGAGCAGGGTGTAGTCCTGAGAAGCGGTGTTCATGGTGCCGCCTGCGGCAAGGAACGAGATGATTACGGCGGCGCCCACAATGAGGATCGGGGCGATGGTGGACAGCATTCCCAGGGAGAGTCCCCCGATGATGGTGGTGGCAGCGCCGGTCTCGGTGGCGTCAGCCAGGCCCTGTGTGGGCTTGTAGGTATCGGAAGTGTAGTACTCAGTGAAATAACCGATGGCGCAGCCGCCGATGAGGCCGCAGAGGATGGCGATGTACACACCCCAGCTGCCCAGGATGAAGTAGGTGAGCGGGGCGGCCACAATGGCGGCCAGGACGGCGGCGGTGTAGGTGCCCTTACGCAGGGTGCCCAGCAGCTCCCGCTGGGAAGCACCCTCCTTGGTGCGGATGAGGAAAGAGCCGAAGATGGAACACAGGATTCCCACCACAGCCAGGGCGATGGGCAGCAGCATGGCCCCCCAGCTGTTGCCGGGGTAGGCAGCCACGCCCAGAGCGAAGGTGGCCAGGATGGAGCCAACATAGCTCTCATAGAGGTCGGCGCCCATGCCGGCCACGTCTCCTACATTGTCGCCCACGTTGTCTGCGATGGTGGCGGGGTTGCGGGGATCGTCCTCCGGGATGCCGGCTTCCACCTTGCCCACGAGGTCAGCGCCCACATCGGCAGCCTTGGTGAAGATGCCTCCGCCCACACGGGCAAAGAGAGCCATAAAGGAGGCACCCATGCCAAACATTACCATGGTCTGGGCGATCTTGGCAGCGTCAAAGTGGGCAATGTACTTCAGAATGTGGAACCACACGGATATGTCCAAAAGGCCCAGGCCCACCACAGTAAAACCCATGACTGCTCCGGAGGAGAAGGCCACGTTGAGGCCTTTGTTGAGGCTCTCGCTGGCGGCTTGGGCAGTGCGTGCGTTGGCAGAGGTGGCGATTTTCATGCCCACAAAGCCAGCCAGTGCGGAATAAATGCCGCCGGTGAGAAAAGCGAAGGGAATGAACCAGTTGTCCAACAGATGGAAGTAAGCCAGAACCAGCAGTACCAGGAAAACCACGAAAAAGACCTTTGCAACCGTGGCATACTGATTTTTCAGGTAGGCATTGGCTCCTCGTCGGATGGCTGCGGCGATTTTCCGCATAGTGTCGTTCCCTTCGGAGAAAGCGAGGACCCTGCGGCTCTGGAAAAGGGCAAAAAGAAGGGCCGCCAGTGCCCCAGCTAATCCGATCCAGAAGAAATTGTCCATATCTTACACGCTCCTTTTGATGGTTAAGAACAAGCTTAGACTAGTTACAGACCATCTAAGATAAAACTTATGAAAATATTTTACCACATAATAGGAGAAATGCAAGCAAAGAATTTAGCACTTTAAAAAGTTGGGCGTTTTTTCGTTCTGCTTTAAAATATAAAAAATTCCAATGCTTGAGAAAGATCGTGTTAGAAAAAAACGCAACTCCCTCCCCAAGCTTCCTTGAGGAGGGAGTTGCGCTTTTTACATCCATAATATGGCGGCAATGCCTGCTGGATTGCACTCAGGTTCTTCTCCAGGCTGTGGGGCTGAACAAAATAAGAATGGGGAAGATTTCAAGCCGCCCGGCAATCATACATAGAGACATTACGCCTTTGGACAGGGAGGAAAATGCGGAGAAGTTTCCGGTGGGGCCGATGGACTCCAAACCGGGGCCTACATTACTGACGCAGGTGAGGGAGGCGCTGAAAGATTCCGCAAAAGAGAATCCGTCCAAAGAAATGATCAGAGCGGCCCCGAACACCAGGAGCATATAGGCGCCCACGAAGACCAGCAGAGAATGGAGCGTGTCTTCACCGACCACCTTTCCATCCAGCTTGACCACCTCCACTGAGCGGGGATGGGTGATGTGGTGCAGGTCCCGACGGATGGAGCGCAGAAGGGTCAGCACACGGGAGCACTTCATACCGCCGCCGGTGGAGCCGGCGCAGGCTCCGCAGAACATGAGCAGGATGAGGATCATCTGAGAAAACTTGGGCCAGAGCACGAAATCTGCCGTGGCAAAACCTGTGGTGGAGATGATAGAGGCCACCTGGAACACCGCATAGCGCAGGCTCTCACCAATGCTGGAATAGACTTCCAGGTTGGAGAACGTGATAAGCAGGGTTGCGCCGGACACCACCAGAAGGAAAAAGCGCAACTCATCGCTCTCCAGAACCTCTTTCCAGCGGCGGGTGAGCAGTAGAAAATATACTGCAAAGTTCAGAGAGAACAGGAGGATGAATACCGTAATGATCATCTCAATGGCTACGCTGCCGTAGGCCCCCACACTGGCATTTCGGTTAGAAAAACCGCCGGTACCGGCAGAGGAGAAAGCGTGGATAAAGCAGTCATAGAGAGGCATACCCGCCAGCTTCAGACAGACGATCTCCAGGGCAGTGAGCGCAAAGTAGATGCTGTAGAGGATCTTGGAGGTCTGAGACTGCTTGGGCACCAGCTTGGAAAAGACGGGACCAGGAGTCTCTGCCTGGGTAAGGTAGTGGGACCGGATGCCCATGGTAGGCACGATGGCAGTGGCCAAAACCAGAACGCCCATACCGCCCAGCCAGTGGGTAAAGGAGCGCCAGAAGAGAATCCCCTTGGGCAGGGATTCAATATCGGTGAGGATAGAAGCGCCGGTGGTGGTAAAGCCGGAGCAGGACTCGAAAATGCAGTCCATAGGAGTGGCGAAGTAGCCGCAGAACAGAAACGGCAAAGAGCCCACCAATCCGGTAATGATCCAGATCAGGCCCACGGACACAAAGCCCTCTCGGGTAAAAAACTGCTTTTTGGAGCAGGGCAGGGAAGACAATCCCAGTCCGCAGGCGGCCACAATGGCAATGGTCAGCAGAAAGGGGACGGGGTCCTCACGGTACAGCAGGGCTACCAGCAGAGGAATGACCAAAGCGACAGCCTCAACCAGGAGAATCCGTCCAATCAGCTTGAAGACCAGCTTGATGTTCATGCCTCGGCGCCTCCTGTGGGAACCACAAAGCCTGCATCATCATCATAAATATCGTTCAGATCCAAAATCACGCCGCCCCGGGCAATGATGATGACGGAATCCTCCTCCTGGAGACAGGAAGAGCCTTCAGGAATGATGATCTGTGCGCCGCGCACAATGACGGCCAGCAGCACCCCGGATTTCAGGCGCAGGTCTTTCAGCGGCGTACCCAGATGGCGGGTGTTGGGGCCTACGGTAAATTCCATGGCCTCCGCCGCTCCATCGGCGATGCGATGCAGGGAATTCATTACGCTGCCCTGGGAGTTCTGCATACCACGTACCCGGTGGAGAATGTGGGAGGCGGTAATAAATTTAGGGGAGACCACGCTGTCCAGGCCCAGGGAGCGGACGATGCCGGTGTAGTTTTGCCGGTTACACTTGGTGACTACCTTGGGCAGACCCTTCTGCATGGCGTACAGGGAAATGATCAGGTTGTCCTCGTCCCGATCGGTGAGAGCCACAAACGCATCGGAGCTGGTGAGATTTTCGGAATCCAAAAGCTCCGAGTCGGTTCCGTCTCCGCAAATGACCATGGCCTTGGGGAAACGCTCGCTGATCAGGCGGCAGCGATCCTCGCTGCGCTCCACGATTTTCAGGCGGATGCCCGTGGCGGACAGGAGCTTGGCCAGATACATCGAGACCTTGCCGCCTCCCACCAGGAAGACCTGCTTGACCTGAGGGGCGTTGCGGCCTAACAGGTGAAAGAACTGATCCAGGCTGTCCGGTTGCCCAACCAGGTAGAGCTTGTCTCCCGCAAGGGGGACAAAGGAACCGTTGGGAATGGACACGTCTCCGTTTCGGTCAGCGGCGCAAAAGAGCAGGGAGAGCTTTTTGACCTGGGAAGACAGGGAATGGATGGGCTTGCCCACCAAAAAGTCCCCCTCCTGGAGACGCACGCCCATCAGCTCTACGCGCCCCCGGCAGAATGTCTCAATGTTAGCGGCGGCAGGGAAGCGGAGCAGACGGTAGATCTCGATGGCGGTGGCGTTTTCCGGATTGATGACCATATCGATCTTGAGATTGCGGCGAAGCTCTGCCAAACTGCTGGTGTACTCCGGGTTCCGAATCCGGGCGATGGTGTAGCCGGTACCCAGGTTTTTGGCGGTGAGGCAGCAGACCATGTTGACTTCATCAGAGTTGGTGGCGGCGACCAGAAGGTCAGCGTTGTCCGCACCGGCCTCCCGCAGCGTGGCTACGGACACGCCGTTGCCCCGCACGGTCATGACATCCAACTGATCCCCCGCCCGGCGAAGACTGGCTTCACTTTGGTCTACAATGGTAATGTTGTGCTCTTCCAGAACCAGCTGTTCGGCCAGGGAAAAGCCTACTTTTCCGCAGCCTACAATTACGATATCCATGTCTCAGGAAATCCTTTCTTTATAATTTAGCAGAAATTGTGAAAACGAAACGTTATACCGTCCACTCTCCATGGACGATCCCTACCAGGAACCAGCCGGTATCTTCCATCTGGAAAACCAGCTTTAAGGAGCGCCAGTCCAGCCCGTCGTTGGCGGGATCTGCACTGGGCAGGCAGAAGTCCACAAAGCGGCAGCCGGGGTATTCCTCAGTGAGGTTTTCCAGTGCGTTGCCCGTGGTGACGATCTGATCCACTCCGATCATGGAGGCCTGAGTATAGTCGGTATCGTAGACATACCGGGCGAAATATTGTTCCATGGTCATCTTGATGGGGTCTCCCCGGCCATCCTCAAAGCCCCAGGAGTATACCGTTTGATCCTTGGTAAGTCCTTGGATCTGGGCGGCTTTGAAAGACAGGTCGGAATCAAAGTTGACGGTGGAGTAGGGGGTAAAGGTGACACCCCGTTCCGGATGCACATATTTGGCAACGGTGGCATAGTCCCTTTGACGCAAGGCCTGGTTGATGACACAGGCGGTATTGAGCAAAGGGAAATTATCGTTGGCCGGAGGAGCGCTGGGGGCCGGCTGACTGGAAGCGGCCGAGCCGGAAGAAGAACTGGAACCGGAGGTGTCAAGCGTGGCAAAGGTCATGGTTCCGGCATCCGCTGTGGCGGGCTTTTCCGGGCGAAAGTCAATGGGAATCAGCACACCTACTAAAAGACCGATCAGCAGGCAGAGAATGGATGAAAAAAGCAGGGGTCGTTTCATCTGGAAGCCTCCTATCTGAAGGGGGATGAAAGAAAAGTCATGTTCCATTGTTTACGAATGAAGTATCGTTTATTATACAATAAGAGCGGCCTATATGCAAGTGTACCTTCAAAATGTATAGACCGTCTGAACATGGATGAGAGTTTTCTTGTGAAAAATGGGAAGCTATGCTATGATAACAAAAAGAACTTCCAGCCTTGGGGCGGAGGAACAGGAGGAAGAACCATGAACGAGCAGCTGAGAGAAAAACAGTTTCACATCCAGTGTGCCCGGGGAGAGGTGGGGGGATACTGTATCCTCCCAGGAGACCCGGGCCGGTGCGAGGCCATTGCCAAGTACTTTGACGACCCCGTCTTTGTGACCAGCAATCGGGAGTACACCACCTATACGGGAACCCTGCTGGGAGAAAAGGTGAGCGTGGTGTCCACGGGAATCGGCGGCCCCTCCGCCGCCATTGCCATGGAAGAGCTGTGCAACATTGGCGCTCATACCTTTGTGCGTGTGGGCACCTGCGGAGGGATCGAACTGGGGGTACAGAGCGGGGACGTAGTAGTGGCTACCGGAGCGGTGCGTATGGAGGGCACCAGCCGGGAATATGCGCCTATGGAGTGGCCTGCCGTCCCCGATTTTACTGTGACCTGCGCCCTGGCTACCGCGTGCCAGGGGCTGGGCCTCTCCTGGCACGCCGGGGTGGTTCAGTGCAAGGATTCTTTCTATGGCCAGCACTCCCCCAGCCGTATGCCTGTGAGTGGGGAACTGCTGGAGAAATGGGAGGCCTGGAAGCGCCTGGGCGTACTGGCCAGCGAGATGGAGTCCGCCGCGCTCTTCACCGTGGCTGCCGCACGGCGGGCCCGGTGCGGCTCGGTATTCCATGTGATCTGGAACCAGGAGCGGGAAAAGGCGGGGCTGGATCAAAAAGAGTCCCACGATACTACGGCGGCCATCCGTGCAGGGGTGGAGGCGCTTAAACTGCTCATCGTTCAGGACAGAAGCAAATAAGGAGAGGGCCGCTGGCCCTCTTTTTTTGCAAAAGGAATTATTGACAAACGATAATTTCTTTGATACACTCAAGATGAAATTATCGTTTTACAATAATATGGAGGGAGCACTATGAAACAAAAACTTTGGCTCGTCCCCCTCGGGGCGGCTTTGGGCCTGGGCTTTGGGGTCTTGTGGCGTTTTCTGGGGAACGGAGCCTGGAAGTTCTTGTCCGCCCCTCTGCTGGCACTGGGCGAGGGACTGCGAGGGCTGTCCCTGTCCGGGTTCTGGGGGAACTTAGCGGCCTGGGGGATCGTGCTGCTTCTGTCCGCCCTGCCCCTGTTAGCCCTGATTCTGATGGGCGGGGAGCGGCGGGCGGCGGACGAGTGGCTGCTGGGGCTGATGTCTCCCATCCTGCTGGCCAGCCTCTGGCTGCTGGTCAATCCTACCCACATGAGCTGGATCGCCCGGGAGTTCTTTCCCATAGCGGCAGGCTGGACCCTCCTGTCTATGGTTTTGGCCTTTGTGGCGCTGAAGCTGCTGCGTTCTTTGGAGGGCGCGTCCCGGGAGAGGTTGGCCCGGGCCTTTGAGGTACTGCTCCATCTCTGCGCCGCTCTGACCGCTTTTGCCGCCGCGTTTGGACAAGTGCTGGAGGGAGCGGCCAGATGGGCTGAGGTGGTGGCAGGCAATACAGACCCGGGGAGCCTTACTCCTTTGATGATCGCCGTACTCTGTCTGCTGAATGCCGCGCCGGGCCTTCTTTCCGCTTTGACCATGGTGTGGGGAGCGGCCCTGGCCCGGACACTGGGTCAGGCGGAGTTTGACGGGGAGAGTGTGATGCTGTGTGAGCGTACTGCCCTTGCCTGCCGCATGGTGGCCCAGGCCACAGTGGTGCTGGCGGTGTCGGGGAATCTCATCCAGCTGGTCCTGCTGGAGCAGATGCACAACACCTACTTCTCTCTGGCCATGCCCCTGGTCTCTCTGCTGCTCTCGGCGGGGCTGATGCTCCTGTGCCGCTGCCTCCAGAGAGGCCGGGAACTGCAAGAGGACAGCGACTCTATTATATAAGGAAGTGGAACTATGGCCATCCGGGTCATGCTGGGGGATATTCTGAAGCAGCGGGGGATGACATCCAAGGAGCTGTGCGCCAAGGTGGGCATTACTGAGGCCAACCTGTCCATCCTCCGTTCAGGGAAGGCCAGCGGCGTGCGCTTTCATACGATCAATAAAATCTGCTACTATTTAAACTGCGACGTGGGGGATATCCTGCGCTTCGACGGACGATTGGAGGACGGCGATGAAGAACCTTTGGAGTAAAAAGTGGCCCAAGGTGTTGTTGGTGCTGCTGATCTGCGGGACGCTGGCCCTGGCGGTGGACGCCACAGGAGGAACACTGGCCCAGCCGGAGAAGCGAGCTGTGGAGGAGGACAAGTTTATCGGCTACCAGCTGGTCTTTGAGCGCCTGCCCGGGGACTGGGAAGAGATCACCCGGGACTACTCAAATTGGGTGGAGTACGGCACGGAGGATATGAAAATTGACGGCCTTGGAACAGTGGCGTTTACCAGAAAAATCCTCATCGGGGAATATGATGAGGAGAAAAGCCGCTACATCTTTCCTGGCCTGGAGGGACTCAACTGCTTTTGCGCAATCCGGGAGATTGAGGGCGAAAAGCACTATACCGGCTATAGAGATATGGCTGATACCAAGATCACAGTAGGGGACAATGAGACTTCCATCAGCGGTACTGCCTACTTCGGTCCCCCGGTGGACGATAAAAACTGGAACACAGAAAACTATGACTATGGCTGGAAGGCCTACCGGGTCTATCAGATGGAGGACGGCACCGTCTATCTGGACGACAGCGGAAACAGCTATGGGGGTATGGGCGGTTTTACCATTAGCACCAAGGAGAGCTACACCGAGACGGTGGACGGGGAGGAGCAGACCACCTCCTTTGAGGTGTCCTTCACCCTGGAGTCGGTGAAGCGGGTGCGGGAGCTTTCCGTGAGTTGGTTTGACGGAGAAAACCGGCCAGTGGCGGAGCAGACCATCCGGATGGAGGAACTGGGGGAGGATGGCCTCACCCTGGAGCGGCCCCAGGGGGCAGCGTGGGCGTTGGTGGAGGAGACAGACCGCCTGGGCGCGGTCAAACGCAGCGCCTATACCCTGGGGGAGGAGGAGGCCTATCATCGCCTGGTCCAACTGGACGAGCGGGGGATGGGGAGAGTCACTTTCCTCACTCTAAAGTAGGTTATTTTCGGAAAAAGAGTATGAAAACGGGAGATGGGAGCCCCCCATCTCCCGTTTGTCGCAGGTACGGAAAAGCGGGGGTAAAATGGGGGTGAAATTGTGGGAAAAATTTGGGGAAAATCATTGACATTTGGGGTACAGTCAGATATAGTGTATCTCGCTATCCGTGAAAGCCCGGCCCCCCGGACGCCCTTTGGGAAGTGGGCGCCGACCCGGGTGAATAAATCGAGGGAGCTGACAAGGTTACAAAGCAATTAAAGGGGGAAGCGCATATGTCCAAGGAGCTGATCCGTCTGTCCAACTGCACCATGGCCTTTGACGGCGAAGTGGTGCTGGATGGCATCAATTTGTATATTAACGATAAAGAATTCCTCACACTGCTGGGCCCCAGCGGGTGCGGCAAGACAACCACACTCAGAATCATCGGTGGTTTTCAGACGCCCACCTCTGGCGACGTGTTTTTTGACGGTGTGAGGATCAATTCTGTCCCGCCCCATAAACGGGCGGTGAACACGGTGTTCCAGAAGTACGCCCTGTTCCCACATTTGAATGTATATGAGAATATTGCCTTTGGACTGCGCCTGGCCAAGACCGACAAGGACGGTAAGCGCTATAAGCTCAGCGAGAAGGAGATCGACCAGCGGGTGATGGAGATGCTGGAGGTGGTGAACCTCCGGGGCTTTGAAAAGCGGCACATCTCCCAGCTCTCCGGCGGCCAGCAGCAGCGGGTGGCCATTGCCCGGGCGCTGGTGAACCGGCCCAAGGTCCTGCTTCTGGACGAGCCCCTGGGTGCTCTGGATCTGAAGCTGCGCAAGGATATGCAAAATGAGCTCAAGCGTATCCAGCAGGCCATGGAGATCACCTTTATTTATGTGACCCACGACCAGGAAGAGGCTCTTGCCATGTCCGATACCGTGGTGGTCATGGACGCGGGCAAGATCCAGCAGATCGGTACCCCTGAAGATATTTATAATGAGCCTAAAAACGCCTTTGTGGCAGACTTTATTGGGGAATCCAACATTCTCGACGGTATTATGCGTGAAGACGGAGTGGTGGAGATTTTCAACCGGAAGTTCAAATGCCTGGACAGCGGTTTTGAGAAGGATGAACCTGTGGACGTTGTCATCCGCCCGGAGGACGTGGATATCGTTCCGGAAAACGAGGGGCAGCTCAAAGGTACCGTCACCTCCGTCACCTTCAAGGGCGTTCACTACGATACCATCGTGGACTTCTACGGCTTTAAGTGGCTCATTCAGACCACAGACTTCTGCCCGGTGGACAGCCGCATCGGGATTAAGATCGACCCCGACGGTATCCACGTGATGAAGAAGAGCCATTACTCCGGGATGTTCGGGGACTATTCCTCCTACTCTGAGGAATACGAGGAGATCAGCGATGCCTCCATTGATCCGGAAGAAGAGGAGCAGGAGGACGAAAATGAAGAATAAGATCTCCTGGCTGGCTGCCCCCTATGTGATTTGGATGGCCCTGATCGTGGTGGCCCCTATCATCATGGTGGTGATCTATGCCTTTACCACCGCGCAGGGCGGCATCACCCTGGACAACTTTGCCCGGATGGGAACTTATACGGTCATTTTTACCCGCTCTTTCCAACTGGCTCTGGTGGCTACCATTATTTGCCTGCTGCTGGGCTACCCGCTGGCCTATGTGATGGCCAAGGAGGGCCCCGGCTTTCAGCGCATTGCCATGGTGCTCATCATGCTGCCCATGTGGGTGAACTTCTTGCTGCGCACCTATGCCTGGATGGCCATTCTGGAAAATAACGGCATTCTCAATAACTTTTTTGAGGCCATTGGCCTTTTCGACCTCATCAACGGCATTTTCGGCACAGACCTGACCTATTTCCGCATGATCCGCACCCAGGGAGCGGTGGTGCTGGGTATGGTGTATAACTACCTGCCCTTCATGGTCCTGCCCATCTACTCAGTGATCATCAAGCTGGACCACTCCCTGCTGGAGGCTGCCCGGGACTTGGGAGCCAACTCCGCTCTGGTGTTTCGGAAGGTCATCTTCCCCCTGTCTCTGCCTGGAGTGCTGTCCGGGGTGACCATGGTGTTTGTCCCCTCCGTGTCCACTTTTGCCATTTCCCGTATGCTGGGAGGCAACAACCAGATGCTCCTGGGCAACCTCATTGAACAGCAGTTCCTGGGCGGAGCCTACAACCCCTATCTGGGAAGCGCCATTGCGCTGGTGATGATGGTGATCGTTATCGTCTGCATGGTGGTCATGAACCACTTCGGCGAGGGCGAGGAACAGGCGGTGATGCTATGAAACAGTACCGCATTGGAAGCCGTTTCTACATGGCTCTGATTTTCCTCTTCCTCTATGCCCCCATTTTGCTGCTGGTGGTCTTCTCCTTTAACAATGCCAACAGTAATGTGGTCTGGCAGGGCTTCTCCCTGCGCTGGTATGAGGAGCTTTTCCGGGACCGGCAGGTCATGGGAGCGGTGTATAACACCCTTTTGGTCTCGGTCCTGGCTACTGCGATCTCTACGGTGGTGGGTACCTTTACCGCTGTGGGCCTGTTTGGGATGCGCCGCCGTTTCCGCGATCCGGTGCTGACGGTGAACAATATTCCCATTATGAATGCGGACATCGTCACCGGCGTGGCCCTGTGCATCTTTTTTGTCACAGCGATCGCCGTGTGGAACGGGATGATCGTGGATGGCTGGAATGGTTTTGTGACCTATCTGGAAGAAAATTTCCGCCGAACCTTGCCCAGAATGGCGGAAATGAAGATGGGATTTACCACCCTGCTGCTGGCCCATATCTCCTTTGATATTCCCTATGTGATCTTGAATGTGCTGCCCAAGCTGCGGCAGATGGACCGCAGCCTCATTGATGCGGCCCAAGACCTGGGCTGTACCTGGATGGGCGCCTTTTGGAAGGTAGTGGTACCGGAGATCAAGCCTGGCATTGTTTCCGGCGCCCTCATTGCCTTTACCATGAGTGTGGATGACTTCGTCATCTCCTACTTCACTGCCGGTTCTGCATCCACCTTGTCCATTCAGATCTATGGCATGGTGCGCAAACGAGTGAGCCCGGAGCTGAACGCCGTGTCCACCTTGCTGTTTGGAGTGGTATTGGTACTGCTCATCATTATCAACGTTCGGGAGTCCCGCCAAGAGAAGCGGCTGTCGGCCCGAAAGTAATGTGGTCCCACCGCCCCTTGGGCGTGGAGATAGAAAACCAACCAAAAACTGGAGGAATGATCAATTGAAGAAAATCACTGCCTTGACCCTGGCCTGTTCTTTGGCTTTGGGCCTGTTCCTGTCCGGATGCGCCATGGAGGAATCCGCCAGCGGAAGCTCTTCCTATAACTTTACCGCCGGAAGCGGCAGCACCGCAGGCAATAACAGCAGCAGCACCGAGAGCGGTAAGCGTGAAGTCAACGTGTGCAGCTGGGGCGAGTACATTGACGAGAGCCTGATTTACAAATTTGAAGAGGAAACCGGCATCAAAGTCAACTACAACACCGCCCCCAGCAACGAGGAGCTCTATTCCCTGCTCCAATCCGGCGGCGTGAACTATGACGTCATTGTTCCCTCTGACTATATGATCGCCCGACTCATTTCTGAGGATATGCTCCAGCCTCTGGATTACAGCAAGATCCCCAACTATGAGAAGATCGACGAGCAGTACAAGGGCCTGTCCTTCGATCCCAATAATGAGTACACTGTCCCCTACACCTGGGGCACCCTGGGCATTATCTACAACACCACCATGGTGAACGAGCCCATCACCAGCTGGGAAGTTATGTTCTCCGATGAGTACGCCGGGAACATCCTGCTCATTGATAACTCCCGGGATGCGTTTGGCATGGCCCTTTACTACCTGGGCTATGATGTGAACACCACTGATGAGGCCCAGATCCGGGAAGCTGCCCAGCTGGTGGCCGATGCCAAGGCCCGCGGCGTCTATGACGGCCAGGGTATGGATGAGGTTTTCCAGATCATGGAGGGCGGCAACCTGGCCATCGCCACCTACTACGCCGGCGACTTCCTCAGTATGCATGAGAACAACCCCGACCTGGCCTTCTGCGTTCCTGAGGAGGGCTCCAACTGGTTTGTGGATGCCATGTGCATCCTGAAGAACGCCAAGAACGTGGATGAGGCCCATGAGTGGATCAACTTCATTGCCTCCACCGACTCCAACCTGGCCAACATGGACTACATCTGGTACGCTTCCCCCAACGCCGAGGCGCTGGAGAAGTACCCCGCCTACTACGAGGAGACCTACGGGGAGCCTCTGGATCAGGAGCTCTATGAGATCATGGCCGCCCCCAAGGACGTGCTGGCCCGCTGCTCCATGTATGAGAACCTCCCTGCTGAAACCCTGGCCCTCTATAACGATCTGTGGATCGAGCTTGGCATCTAAAAGAATTTCAAAAAAGCAGCCAGCTGCTTTTTTGAGAGACATGTTTTTTGGATCGGCAGAGCCGCCCCAAAAACGGTCCTCATGTTCTTTCGCCGACTGTGGGCTGCGAAACTCCCTACGGGAGAGTGTTTCATACCAAAAATCCACGCGGAAATCGTTCCGCGTGGATTTTTTTTCTGCCTTTGCCCATACTAAGGAAAAAAGGGGGGAGGTGAATCGTGTGAGCAAGCCAAAGGAAAAGAAAAAAGGCCGCAGTTTAAGAGGTTCCGCCCCCATTGCCGGACAGAACCGCACAGACCCGGCAGTCAATGCCCAGGACCCGATGGCAGATCCCTTGGAGATGCGTATGAAGCGGGAAGGGCACGATATGTAAGACACAAATTTTCGCAATGTCTCTGAGAAGCGGACAGGTTAGAAATTGTTTCGCTTGGTTCACATAATATTCACAGAAAATTCCAGGTTTGGTGAAGAATGCCCCGGGAGGGTGTGGTAAGCTATGCACAGATCAAAGATCTGATCTGTTTTCCTCCTTGAGCATGGCGAAGGCCGTGCAAGGACGATCCGGAACCGCGCGAACACCGGATCACGGGAAATGGCCCTTTTCTCCCGGGGCTGTGACCGACCTCATGACGCAAGGTATGCGTCTCACTGCCGCCGCTGCTGTATCGCCACAGGGCGGCAGACCAAAAGCTCCCGCCCGTTTCGGACGGTTTGCATATATTCGTTGCTTTCTTCACCTCCCTCTCTTTTACGCCAAAAGGCCCGCCGTTTCCGGCGGGCCTTTTGGTATGTTTTAAGAAAGTGGTAAATCACTTTTTAAGTCAGATCCCGTAAAAGCCCTGTCTGGATTTTATGGGAAACTGTCGGCTGAGCTATCTTTTTTCCCGCTCAGGGATTCAGCTGGAGGGAGAGCAATCCCGCGGGGCCTTTCTCCATGAGCTGATAGTAGTCATAGTTGAATATGCGGCGGTAGTAGTCCGTATCCAGGATGGTGGCGGAGTAGGCCACCCGGTTTTGCACCTCAGCAATCAGTTTGGCGACCTGATCTGGGTCCGGTTCGGCTCCATCCCAGCGAGTAAACACATCGGTGGTGGAGTTATAGTATCCTTGCTCACTGATAAAGCTGTAATTGGCAAAGATCACGAGGGGGGAGTCGTCCGAGAGAATATCAGAACCCATGATCAGCCGGGAGTCGTACTCCAGACCGAACAGATTGGACAGCGTGGGCATGACATCCAGACTGGAGCAATATTTATCCACATACACCGGCTCTTCCATCTCACTGTTCCAAATGATCAGGGTGTTTTCGTAGATTTCAAACACAGGGTCCACGGGATGTCCCAGCAATTCGCTGTACTCCTCGTCCGTTAGGCCGTAGGGGTAGTGGTCCGCGGAGAGGACGATCACGGTGTCCTCCAGCTTTCCTGCTGCTTCCAGCTGGTTTACAAGCCGCTCCACAGCCAGCTCCAATTCCATTTGAGAGGCCAGGTAGCACCGAACCGCTTCACTGTAGGGCAGGTCTTTTACCGTGTTCCAGTGCCGGGCGGACATGGCGTTTTCTTCCAAGGAGTAGTTGAGATGGCCGCTTACGGTGAGGCAGTAGACCATGAACTGGTCCTCTGAAAGAAACATGGGGAGAATCTCTTCCATCATCTCCAGATCGGAGGGCGGAAACTGTCCGCCCCAGTCCATATTGAGGCCCTGACCGATGGCGTAATATTCGTAGCCCATGTTGGGGTGGGAGAGGTTGCGGTCGTAATAGTCATATAAGTAATTGTGGAAAGCCATGGTTCGGTAGCCATCTTTCCGGAACTGGTTGCCCAGCGCGAAAGGCATATAGTTTTCCGAAGACAGAGAGTAGCTCCACACACCGGATTTGGGGATGAGGCCGGTGGTGGTCACATACTCGCCGTCCGAGGTGGACACCCCCCACAGGGGCGTGTAGAAATTCTCAAAGACGAAGCCCTCGTGGGACAGCTTCCACAGGGTGGGGGTACGCTCGGGGTCCATGGCCAGGGTGGAAAAACCCTCCGCCACGATCCAGACCAGGTTCTTCCCTTCAAAATATCCGGTCCACTGGTTTTCGGAGGTGGGGGTGCGCTGGGAGAACCACTGGTGGGCCTGAAGCAGGCCCTCATCGGTTTCGTTGGCGATCATGGTATCAAAGTCAATGGACAGGGCGTGTACCCCTTGGGGAGAAAAAGCTTCCACCGTATCGTCGTCTGAGCCGGAGGGAGCAGAGCTGGAGCTGGAAGAGGACGCATCTTCCTCCTGGTCGGGTGTGATGCCGAACAGGACCCGCCGGATTTCCAACTGGGTCTGGGTGAGTGCACCAAAATACTGGGTCTCCAGCTCGGGGGTAGCGGTCTGAAAATAGATGTACCGCAGAGACATGACTCCGCTACCGCACAACATCACAAGCCCCATCGTACCCAGCTGGATCAAGGCGGCCAGTGCCGCCCAGCGAAGCCGCAGCCCGCGGGCCCGGCCTTGGGGCGCGATGATCTTCTCCCTCAGCCAAAAGGCCAGCACCGGGGGAATGGACATCATCACCACTGGGAACCAGTTGACAAGTACCTCTCCCAGCGCCATGTCCCCAAACGCTCCAGCGACCATAGCCATTTTGGTCAGGGAAAAGATGGTGAGAAAGGTTTTGAAGAGATGGTAGTATACCGCCTGAGCACCCAGCCAGAGAGAGAGCAGAACCGTACACAGTACAAGCAGGCTCCGCCCCCTGCGGGGGGAGACGCTTGCGCATAAAAGACCCAGCAGAAGGGCGGTGGGCAGGGAAAACAGCAGGGTAAATACCACCCCGGGCAAAGTCAGAGAGCCAAAGCAGAACAGCTTTAAAAAAATCTCTTCGTAATAGATCACCAGGAAAAAAAACAAAGAAGGGGTGGCCAAAGGGCTCCAGCGCTTGAAAAGCGGGGAGAGCCGGGCGGACCATAAAACAGACATGATTGGAATCTCCTTGACAGAAACAAGATTGGCATAAGTACCTTGATTATACTTGGATAGATAGGGAATTGTCAATGTGGGCAGGGCCGGGAGAAAATGTCAATCAAGCACAATTATTTTTTCTGAGTAAAGTGTGTTTTTGTATGAATGACATAGGAAATTTCTTGTCAGAATCGTTTCCATCTGCTATAATAAAGCGGAACTTAACAGTTTGTTCATATATAGCCGCCAGGATTTCCGGCGGCCTTTTATACGAAAGCGAGGAACGTGTGTGTCCCAGTTGAGCCAGGCCGTCGCCCAGGGGCTGAAGGGTGCCTATTCGGCTTATTACGATTTTGAGGAGATCCCGGGAGATGGCCCACTGAAGGCACTTTGCGTCTACCATTCCAGGGACAGCCAGTATGTACTGAGCAAAAAAGTGGAGCTGTGGGCGGCAGAGAGCCATGAATACCTCTACCTGTGGGATGTGGGCCGGTTGGAAGATGATGGACCGGAGGAAATTTTTGCCCATGTTCTTGCCGATGGAGAGCCCAGGATCGCCCCCCATTCCCAGCACATGAGTACCTATCTGACTGCGGTGGTCCTGTATGAGAGCGCCGCCCCCCGGGCGCTGGAACGGCTGAAGAAGCTGAAAAAGCGGCGGGAGTTTAAGCTATCGCTCCATGGATGGATGGAGTTTCGAATAGCCGCCGTGGACCTGTCCACGGGTGAAATTTCCACCAACCGAGCGGGAAAGATCCTGGAAAAGGATCTCAAGCGTTTGGTTGAACGCATCATTGCTAATTATAAAGGAGAGGAGAAAACTCAATGAATGCAATGCTTGTTGTAATCGTTGGCATTATCATTCTGGTCGTAGGTTATATTTTCTACGGCGGATGGCTTGCCAAGCAGTGGGGCGTTGACGATACCAAAGTCACCCCCGCCCATGAGCTGGAGGATGGCATGGACTATGTTCCCGCCAAGGCTCCTGTGCTGATGGGACATCACTTTTCCTCCATCGCCGGCGCCGGCCCCATCAACGGCCCCATCCAGGCTGCGGTGTTTGGCTGGGTACCCGTGGTACTGTGGGTCCTGATCGGCGGTATCTTCTTCGGCGCTGTTCATGACTACGGTGCTCTGTTTGCTTCCATCCGCCACAAGGGACAGTCCCTGGGCGAGGTGGTGGCCCTGAACATCGGCGAGCGGGCCAAGAAGCTGTTTTTGACCTTCTCTTACCTGACCCTGGTGCTGGTGGTGGCTGCCTTTGCTTCCATCGTGGCCAGCACCTTCGTGGGTATCAACGCTGACGGCTCCCTGAATGAGACCAACGCCTCCGTGGCCATGATCTCCCTGCTGTTCATCGTGATGGCCATTCTGTTCGGCTTCTTTGTCTACCGCAGAGGCGCTTCTCTGTCTGTGGCCACCATCGCCGGCTGCATCGGCATCGTGGTCTGCCTGGCTCTGGGTCTGTGGTGGCATCCCATCTATCTGAGCAGCACTACTTGGATGTGGATCATCGGCGCTTACATCCTGGTTGCTTCCGTGGCTCCCGTGTGGATTCTGCTGCAGCCTCGTGACTACCTGAGCTCTTTCCTGCTGTACGCCATGATGATCATCGCCGCTGTAGGCGTCATCGGTGCCGGCCTCACCGGCGCGGACGCTGCCCACATGGATATGCCTGCCTTCAACGGCTGGTACGATACCCTGACTGTGGATGCCAAGGGCAACCCCGCTTCTCTGGGCTATGTGTTCCCCGCTCTGTTCGTGACCATCGCCTGCGGCGCCATCTCCGGCTTCCACTCCCTGGTGGGCTCCGGTACTACCGCCAAGCAGCTGGACCACGAGCGTGACGCCAAGCCCATCGCCTACGGCGGTATGCTCATCGAGTGCGCCCTGGCCCTCATTTCCCTGAGCGCTGTGTCTTTCATCTGGACCGAGTATGAGTCTGGCGCCATCCGCACTCCTACCCAGGTCTTTGCCATCGGCATTTCCCGCATGGTGGGCTCCATCCCCGGCCTGGCCGGCGCCCAGGATACCATCGCTTCCCTGCTGGTGCTGACCGTGTCCGTGTTCTGCCTGACCTCCCTGGACACCGCCACCCGTCTGGCCCGTTATATGTTCCAGGAGTTCTGGCTGAAGCCCGGCGAGACCTATAAAGACGCCACCGGCATCAAGGCCGTCCTCTGCAACCCCGTGGTGGCTACCGCTATCACCGTGGTGCTGGGCGTTGGCCTGGGCATGACCGGCTACTCCAAGATTTGGCCTCTGTTCGGCGCTGCCAACCAGCTGCTGGCCGCTCTGGCTCTGCTGACCGTGTGTGCCTGGCTGGGGAACATCGGCCGCAACAACAAGATGTTCTACTTCCCCATGGCTTTCATGCTGTTGGTCACCCTGGTTTCCCTGTTCCAGACCGTTACCGCTAAGGTGAAGGTGATCGCCGCCGGTACCGCTGGTGACTGGGGCCCCTACGCTCAGGCCATCCTGGGCACCCTGCTCTTTGTGCTGGCCATCGTGCTGGCTGTGGAGGGCTGCATGACCATCTTCGGCAAGAAGAAGGCTCAGGTTTAAGTTGTTCCATTCAAAAGCAGACCCGGATGACCGGGTCTGCTTTTTATTGTATCCCAAAACCACTCGCTAGGCGAGTGGTACAAAAAAGCCTAAGGCGATAAAGAAGATAGAAAAACTCCCTTT